>CAVYXS010000015.1:0-18021 GCA_963772205.1 uncultured cyanobacterium | reverse complement strand
GTAACGCAGAATTGGACTACCTGTGGTATACTGCTTGTGGCCTGTAATTCGCCAGCCATCATCTGTGCGATCGCCAATTGTGGCAGGTAATCCGCCTCTAGCTGGTGTGCCTAACTCAGGCTCAACACGGGCAGCATTCAGTAGAGCAATCCCTTCAATTGACTCACGACACAGCCGCTTGTAAACATCTGGATGCCAACGACCGTTGCGAGCCGCATGGGCATGTTGGAGATAGTGCATTGTCAACACTAGCGCTGTGGAAGCATCACCACGGGCTATCCCCTCAATGACTCGGCAGATACTCACCAAACCCAAACCCTGACCACCTAATTCACGGGGAATGGTCAAACTCAGTAATCCCGCCTCATCCAGAGTGCTGTAAAATTCTCAAAGGGAAACGAACCTTCTCTGTCATGTATCCCTGCGCGGGTGGCAAAGTCCTGAGCGAGAGTCTCAACCTGCTCGAAAAGATGTGAGAGAGTGTCAAAGCTTTTGTTTACCTTTGGCAGTGCTTGCTCCAACTGTGACATATATACTCCTCAAAAATTGACCATAAACTAAATATCGCTTGTTCCTAGTGGTCTGGCAGACAAACTTTGCGGGGTATGTAGTCAGCGATTTATCGCTGTTTTAGGACTGAAGTCCTAACTACGAACCAAGTAAAGTTGACTTGCCAGGCTACCTGCAAACCGCTATATTTTTTGGATTTGTGTAAAAAAAGAAAAATTTGCTGAGATTTTGCATAATTCCGGAAATAACCACTGACAAGTTCTTGGTGACATCTGTCTCACTATAAAATTCTCCCCCCAGGGCAAACTTTTTGATCCATTACGTAAGTCCAGTAGCAAGAGTAGGAAGAAATATCAATGACACACTTGTTTGAATCATTGACGATTCGTGAAGTCAGCTTTCGCAACCGCATCGCCGTTTCGCCGATGTGTCAATATTCCAGTACTAACGGATTTGCTAACGATTGGCACTTTGTTCATCTAGCGTCTCGTGCTGTTGGCGGTGCCGGGTTAGTCATCACAGAAGCAGCAGCAGTAGAGCCTCGCGGGCGCATTAGCCCACAGGATTTGGGCATCTGGTCAGATGAACACATAGAAGCTTTAGCCAGAATTGTCGGATTAATTGATAACTTTGGTGCCGTTGCTGGTATTCAACTGGCTCATGCAGGTAGAAAAGCTAGCACTGCCAAACCGAGTAAGGGAGGTAAAGTACTGGATCAATCTCAGGATGGTTGGCGACCAATAGTTTCGAGTAGTGCGATCGCCTTTAGTGAGGATAGCCCAGTACCTGAAGCTTTGACTATCGAAGGCATTCAACAAGTTACTGATACTTTTGTCAAAGCTGCTCAACGTTCTCTGGAAGCTGGCTTTAAAGTGGTAGAAATCCATGCAGCCCACGGCTACCTGCTGCACCAGTTTCTCTCACCTCTGGCTAACCAACGAACCGATCAATATGGTGGTAGCTTTAACAACCGTATCCGTCTACTCACAGAAGTTGTGCAAGCAGTGCGAGAGGTTTGGCCAGAAACATATCCACTGTTTGTACGTATCTCTGCCACTGATTGGGTCGATAATGGTTGGGACATAGAGCAAAGTATCGCTTTAAGTGACAAACTCAAGTCTTTAGGTGTGGATCTAATTGACACCTCTTCTGGTGGTATTATTCCAGGCATCACTATTCCTCTTGCACCAGGTTATCAGGCTCAGTTTGCCCAACGCATCCGTCAGGAGGCTAATATTTATACAGGAGCAGTAGGTTTAATTACATCGCCTGAACAAGCTAACGAGATTATTAGCACGTCTGGGGCTGATCTAGTGCTGTTGGGGCGTGAATTGCTTCGCAATCCTTATTGGCCACATTTAGCAGCCAAACAACTAGGACAGGATAAACATTGGCCTGTTCAATATGATCGCGCTTGGCTGTAATTAGCTGTGGCGTCTACAACTTGCACTTTTTTACTTATTGTGGTATTAAGTCAAGATTCATTCCGGACTCTTGACTTTTTAGCACCAGATTTCTGCAACCAGCCCCGGAAAACGCTTTGTTGTGGGCAGGTTTCTTTGTGGGATTGTTTGTAATCGAGCTTACATGTTATTATACTTGTTCTAATTATATTTTTTGCTTTTTTGTCGGCAAATACTAAGGATGTAAACTTTCTGATTTCCTAACATTAAGCTGTGCTAATACTTATTCAGGGCTTGTAATTCGCAAGTCCCCTCACCTTTAATCAAAATATTCGCGGGATTTATCACCCCTAAAACATTGGAGTTTAGTAGGGCTGACAAATATCAACATACCTGATGTTTTATTCATGGTGTGTCAGTTTCGATTCGCAAAAAACACGGTTGCAATAATTTTCAAACAGGAACCACTAATGCTACCAAGTAATAGAGAAAATTCCCCAAAAGACAAACTAGGGATTGTTTTTTTTGAACTTCCACCTGCGCTAAAATCTGAAAACTTAACTTGTTTCGTCATCGGAGAAAGCCTATCTTTTTTTGGCTCTTGGATGACTCAAATTGCCTTGGTATGGATGGTTTATCAATTAACTAATTCAGCCATGTTAGTGGGTGTGGCTGGATTTACCAATCAAGCTATGGGATTGATTTTGACACCTTTGGCAGGAGTATTACTAGATCGCTGGAATTTGCGATATGTTTTACTAACTACTCAGCTAGTTTCTATCGTCCTATCCTCTACGTTAACCTTTCTCACTGTTAGCGATCGCATCACCGTTACACAAATTATTATCATCGGTATATTGCAAGGTATGGTCAAAGCTTTTGACTTACCAGCACGTCAGGTAATTATTCCCAAACTTGTGGATAAAAAATCAGATACATATAGTGCGATGTCTGTCCATTCATTCTTGATTAATACAGCTAAGTTCATGAGTCCCATGATTGGGGGAGTGATGATTGCGAGGACTGGCGCGGCTTCTTGTTTTTTAGTAGATGCTATTAGCTATCTCCCCCTGATATCTGCCCTCTTGACTATTCGCATCAATCCTAGCTTCAATAAGCTATCAATTCACAAACCCAAAATTTGGCACAATCTCAAAGAAGGATTTGTATATGCTTACGAATTTCTCCCCATCAAAATTGTATTAGCATTACAAATTTTAATTTGCTTTATGGCAATGACTCATGTAAATTTAATCCCTATTTTTGCCAAAAAAATTCTTAATGGGAATGCAGAAACTATGGGCTATTTGATGACAGCTTCAGCACTGGGTTCTATAGTTTCTGGAATTTATCTGATGTCACGAAAACAAGTCGTGGGTTTGGTAAAAGTTATGGCAATTTCTACTGCAGTTTTAGGATTAGCGTTAATATTATTTTCCCTATCTACAAGGTTAGATGTTTGCTTAGTCCTAATTTTTATCATCGGAATGAATAACACTCTGACTTTAGCTTCTATTGGTAACTTTGTACAAGTAATTCTTGTAGAAGAAGATAAAAGAGGCCGAGTAACTAGTATTTTTACAACTGGTTTTCTGGGAATACTGCCATTTGGTAACTTATTTTTTGGCGCCTTGGCTAGTAAACTTGGTGTTACCAATGCTTTATTGTTTGGCGGTGTTTGTTGTGTTCTCGGCGCTTACTTTTTTGCTAGACAACTACCAACCATGAGAAAAATTGTGCGCCCAATATATGCAAAAATGGGCTTAATTCCCTAGTCCAATCAAAGCTGAATGATCAGTAAGTAGCCGTCATTACCTTGAGCAGTACAGCACATACCAGGGACTTGGACTACATCCGCGCCCAAGTCCTCAAAGTTTGTCATTACCAACATTTTTCCCAAGAATCGACAGCCCAGTACATAAACTAGCAAAACTCATGTGTGATGAAATTAACGAATATTGTCTAAATTACTGTAATATCACTGACTTTTTCTGGCTCTGCACTCAGGGCGTTGTCTGCAATCTAAAATTAAAGCATTAAACTAGTACAGAGAACAACCTGTGCTAGATTCAGTGAAAAAACGAGTTACCCTCACCTTTCCCAAACGCGCCGTTCAAATGCCAGTTACCTATAGACTGGCAAAAGAGTTCAACGTAGCTGCAAATATTATCCGCGCTCAAGTAGCCCCAAATCAAATAGGCAAACTAGTATTGGAACTTTCAGGGGATATTGATCAGTTAGATGCAGCTATTGAATGGATGCGATCGCAGCATATCAACGTTTCCCATTCTTTAGGTGAAATTATCATTGATGAAGATGTGTGTGTCCATTGTGGCTTGTGTACTGGGGTTTGTCCGACAGAAGCCCTGACTCTCAACCCAGAGACTTTTAAGCTGACATTCACGCGATCGCGCTGCATTGTCTGTGAACAGTGTATCCCCACATGTCCTGTACAGGCAATCTCAACTAATCTTTAATAACCAATTTTCACATTTTGTAGTTTTACGCATAAACCATGAATCAATCAAAAATATGTAATTTATTTGACTGTGAATAAATTTAGTTTTTAGTCCTTTTATAGAGGACTTAAGCTATTAAACAGTGACTTATAGTCCCTATCTGAATTTGTTGGTACTGTGAAAATATCAAGCCTAGTGGTAAAAATAGTATTTACCAATAGATGAATGTGTGTTGCAAAAAACCTCAAAAGCTATATCCAGCTTTTTAACTAATGTTAAGATGCAATCATCCCCATAAGTAGAGAATTTATATAAATTATGAAATTAGAAACAAAACCAACAATCCAAACCCTCGGAGACTACGCTCATCAGGCGCTGCAAAAACACTTTAAGAAAACCTCGAAGTGGGAAAAAACAGTTAAAAAAGATGAAGATCCAGAAGCCCTACACCAAATGCGCGTGGGGATGCGTCGCCTACGTACAGCCATTAGTAGATTTGAATTAGCACTGAATTTACCGAAGGCAATTAGTGATAAAAATATCGGTAAAATTGCGCGACGACTGGGTTATCTCCGAGATTTTGATGTACTCAAAAAAACTTTGGAAACGCAGTATAAACCACAATTATCCTCCAAAGAACAAAAATATTTGCAAACAGCATTCGAGACATTAGCGAAACAACGCGGACATGCACTGGATACTGTGGAGACAACATTAAAGGATGAGTCTTATAAGTCTCTCAAGCAGGGATTTGAAGAGTGGTTAGAAAAACCTAATTATCAACCATTGGCAGATTTACCAATTCAGCAAGTTTTACCAGATTTACTGTTACCGGAAGTGAGTCGTTTTCTGCTACATCCTGGTTGGCTAGTTGGCACACAAGTTGTAGAATCAAAGTTAAAAATTCAAACAGACTGGGAAGCAAAAAAAATAGAAGAACAATTGACTACAAAAGGCGAAATTCTTCATGATTTACGAAAACAAGCTAAACGTGTCCGTTATCAAATGGAGTTATTTAGTGATTTATACAGCGAGTCTTACGCGGCTTATATAGCAGACGTGAAAAGTATCCAAGACATTTTGGGAGAAATGCAAGATAGCGTAGTCTTAACTGAGTGGCTAGAAGATGTATTAAGATCAGAAATGCACACCCATTTAAGCAGTTTGAGTAAGTTATTATCAGAAAATCGTTATCAATTATGGCAAAAATGGCAACCATTACAAGAACGGTATTTGAAAGCAGAAACTAGACATGGCTTTCATTTAACAGTACCTGCACCCTAATGAAATTGCCTTGAACGATGAAGGCGAGACTAGCGAGGCGACAATTGAATAGGAGCCTCAAGGGACAAAACATAAATACTACTTTGGGGAATCTGCACAATGCGGGTATTTTCTGCAGAACCTAAACCTGTGACTAATCCAATAGCGGTTCCTAACATTCCACCTTTGTCAGTTTGTTCGGGGCTGCTATTGCCAAAAAAGCCTAAAGTACTGCCAGTAATTTTACCCCAAATAGAACTATTTTCTACAGCTTTGTCATTAGCTCGCTTCTGGGTAATAGTAGTGCCAGGAATTATCTGACTTGATGCTTTAATTGAGACAACTCGACCATTAATCACCAAAGACTGAGCTACAATTTTAGCGCCCCCATTAGTGGGTTTGAGGATAATACTTACAGGCGTATTTTCCGGTGCTACAACATTACCTTGAGCATCTTTAATTGCAGTAGATAACGGAAGAGTGAGGGGAAAATCTTGTTTTTGCCCAACATCTATGGTTACAGGTGCGGGAAATGAAACGATAATGGCTGTATCTTGGGGAATAGTAATATCTTGACTGACTGCTTGGGGTTGAGGCGAAACTGGTTGAGCAGTAGCTGGGAGTGTAACCGCACCCAACAGAGATAAAGAACAAGCAAGGCTCAACAACATTTGCGTTTTCATAACCGTTTATTCCTTTGATTTGAGTAGTGTTTGCGAGGTTTGAACCTCTTCACTCAATCAATAGGTTTGTCGTTTTCAGTTTATGCAGCCTTGTTTGGGGATTGGGGACTGGGAAATACAGCAAATTACAGGTAAATGAGGTACAGACATGAATGCTAAAACTCTTGTGGAGTGGGCATCTTGCCCGCCATTTTGTACCGTTTCAAAGCCAAACTAGTGCAATAACAGAAGTTCTATCCGCGTTTATCTGCGTGCATCTGCGTTTAATTCCATCCAAGTCTATGGTGCATTAGAATTTCATCCTAACGCACCCTACAAATTGGTTATTTTTTAAACGGGGAGCTACTTAGCCAATTAATTTCTGCCAAGAATTAGGACCAATAATCCCATCATTGACTAAACCATTTTGCTGTTGAAAGTTCTTAACCCTGGCTTCCAACTGCGGATCATAAACACCATCAATTTCAGCACTGAGACGATATTCTAAATATCTAACCACTGAACCGCCAGCATGGTTTGGTCTAACGATTCTTTTAGCTAAAATTAGATTAATTGCATCCCATGTAGCTTTATCAGCAACTCCAGTTTGTTGTACACCGATAATATTTTGAAATTTTGCTACTGCTGAATTGGTGGCGTCACCCGCTAAGTTATCTTCTACTAAGGGCTTACCATTTTTATCGGTTATTTTGAGTCGATTTAATGATTTTTGCAATCTGATAACAGTCGTATCTTTATTCTGCTCCTCATCTGCTACAGGGATTACAGTCTCGGTTGGTAATTTACCTGTTAAACCTTTGACTATAGCATTGGCGAGTGCTTCTGGATTAAAAAGCTCCATATCTTTTTTGGAATCGACAAAGCAACCTTCTACCAAAATCGCCGGCATATTTGTATTTTTGAGAACAAATAAGTGGGAACCACTCTTAACCCCACGATTAAAATATCCTAACTTGATGATTTCATCTAATACAGGTTTAGCGATTTTCACTGCTGGTGTCACCAATGGCAAATACTTCTGTTCCATTTGCTTGTCCGTTAAAGCAATTAAAATGAATCGAGACATAAAGATCAACTTTGTTAGTATTCGCTTTATCACATCTTTTAACAAGTGACTCACGAACGGAACTCGCGCTAGTTGGTCTACATGTTATCACCTCATGCCCTAAAGCTTGTAATTTGGCTATAACTCTATTTCCTACATCTAAGGTTAAATTATCCTCAAATCTAATCCCGCTAGCGCCAGTGTCTGGATGGCAATTGTGCCCACTATCAATTCCAAATTTCATACTTTCATCCTCAATTTACCCTCATATTATCAAATTCCCAGAATCACTTCGTGTAACCATAAGTACCTCGCCTCAAATCAAGTTAAAAGCGTCAGTTGTCATTTGTTCCCAGTCGCTAGCGGTTCACCACACAAACTTTGTGGGGTATGTAGTCAGCGATTTATCGCTGTTTTGGGACTAAAGTCTTAGCTGCTTTGGTGGACTACTATAGCGTTTCTCGCCCTAGTAACGTACACCCGTAGGGGCACGGCATTGCCGTGCCCCTACACCGCGTGATACAATTTTGTACCTCATCTGAATGTGTTGTGCTATAGTCCCCCAGTCGCCACAATCTAGAGGTAGATATTCGACAATCATCCTCAAAGCGCGTTTAAGATCGAAGTAAAGAAATATTGCGTAGCTTAAAGGTATGAAACGGATCGTTTTGATTGCTGGGTTTGAATCATTTAACGCTGACTTGTACAGAAAAGCAGCTTTGGTGGCTAACTCTCGCTGTCTTTTGTTGGATATTCGGGTGTTTAGCGATCGCGATATTACCACTAAGCGCCAGGAGGTAGAAGTAGCCCTCAAGGGTGCTGATGTATTTTTCGGCAGTTTACTCTTTGATTATGACCAGGTTTTGTGGTTGCGCGATCGCCTTACCGATATCCCCATCCGGCTGGTGTTCGAGTCAGCTTTGGAATTGATGAGTTTAACGAAGTTGGGGGCTTTTGCCATTGGCGACAAGCCCAAAGGTATGCCTAAACCTGTTAAATTTATTTTAGACAAATTCAGCAACGGACAGAGAAGAGGACAAACTCGCTGGTTACATCAGTTTCTTAAAAATTGGCCCCAAACTGCTGAAATTCGTCCCAGTGCAAAAAGTCCAAGATTTACGCAACTGGTTAATTATCTATGGTTACTGGAATGCTGGCGGTTCTGAAAACGTTGCTGCGTTATTCTGGACATTAGCAGAAAAATACTTAGATTTAAGCGTCGGTGACATTCCCTCACCAGTCGAAACCCCGAATATGGGGCTATTACATCCCGATTATCCAGGCTTTTTTGAATCACCGAAAGCATACCTGGAGTGGTATGAAAAGAAGGGAATGGGAAAAATTCATTCCTCCCCAGTTGTCGGGATATTACTTTATCGCAAACATGTAATTACTAAACAACCTTATATTCCCCAATTGATTCGCCGATTTGAGGAGGAAGGTTTAATTCCTTTACCCATTTTTATTAATGGTGTGGAAGGACATGTGGCTGTAAGGGATTGGATGACAACCGACTATGAAATACAACAACGCCAACAAGGTAATATTGAAACTGCCTCACTTTCGCAAACAGCAGTAAAAGTGGATGCAATTGTTTCTACCATTGGTTTTCCTTTGGTAGGTGGCCCTGCTGGTTCAATGGAAGCTGGGCGACAGGTAGAAGTAGCAAAACGTATTTTAACAGCTAAAAATGTACCATATTTTGTTGCCGCACCATTACTAATTCAAGATATTCATTCTTGGACTCGCCAAGGTATTGGGGGCTTGCAAAGTGTAGTTTTATATGCTTTACCAGAACTAGATGGAGCTATTGATACTGTTCCTCTTGGTGGTTTGGTGGGCGAAGATATTTATTTGATTCCTGAACGAGTGCAGCGATTAATTGGTAGGGTAAAAAGTTGGATTTCTTTGCGAAAAAAACCAGCTAATGCACGCAAAATAGCGATTATTTTGTATGGCTTTCCTCCTGGTTATGGCGCTGTGGGTACTGCAGCTTTATTAAATGTACCGCGTAGTTTAATTAAGTTTCTCCATGCATTGAAAGATGACGGTTATCACGTGGGGGATTTACCTGAAGATGGGGAAGAATTGATTCGCTGGGTGAAGGAAGCAGATGAGAACCCCACCCCAACCCTCTCCGTAAACGAGGAGGGAGTCATGTTCCTGGGGGGTTCTACTGTTAATGCCAGAACTTTAGAAAAGTGGTTGGGATATCTACAGACTTCGCGGATTGAAAAACAATGGAAATCACTGACGGGAACTGGAATTAAAACTTATGGTGATGAGTTTAATATTGGTGGTGTGCAGTTAGGAAATATTTGGATCGGTGTACAGCCACCTTTGGGAATTCAAGGCGATCCGATGCGGTTAATGTTTGAACGAGATTTAACGCCACATCCCCAATATGCAGCTTTTTATAAGTGGCTCCAAAATGACTTTCAAGCTGATGCTGTGGTTCATTTTGGTATGCATGGAACTGTGGAATGGTTGCCTGGTTCTCCTTTGGGTAATACTGGTTATTCTTGGTCTGATATTTTGTTAGGAGATTTACCGAATCTATATATATATGCAGCCAATAATCCTTCGGAATCGATTTTGGCGAAACGTCGCGGTTATGGAGTATTAATTTCTCACAATGTACCTCCTTATGGGCGTGCAGGATTATATAAGGAGTTGGTATCTTTGCGGGATTTAATATCTGAATATCGCGAAGATCCGCAAAAAAATTATGTGCTGAAAGAAGGAATTTGTAAGAAGATTTTGGATACTGGTTTGGAGGCTGATTGTCCGTTTGAGGATGGGAGAAGGTTGGGAATTGCTTTTAGTTTAGAAAATCTGCGGACTATTTAGTAATCATGCTTTTGATGATTATTTGGTGAGGCTGTATGAGTATTTGCAGGTGTTAGAAAGTCGGTTGTTTTCTTCTGGGTTGCATGTTTTGGGAGAAAAGCCTAATGAGGAGGAGTTGGCGGGGTATTTGGAGGCTTATTTTGGGATAAGGAAGCGGCTCGCCAACACAAGACAAGAACAAAGCAAGAGAAATTAGGGATTTATTACTGCAATGCTACTGATGAGTTAACAAATTTGTTGCGGGGTTTAAATGGTGAATATATTCCGCCAGCGCCTGGTGGTGATTTGTTGCGGGATGGTGCTGGGGTTTTACCGACGGGAAGAAATATTCATGCTTTAGATCCTTATAGAATGCCTTCATTTGCTGCTTATGAAAGGGGTAGAGAAATTGCTCTAAAAATTATCGCCCAGCATTTAGAAGAAAATGGGAATTATCCGGAAACTGTGGCGGTGATGTTATGGGGTTTGGATGCGATTAAAACTAAGGGTGAATCTTTAGGAATTCTCTTGGAATTGGTGGGTGCTGAACCTGTGAAGGAGGGAACCGGGAGAATTGTGCGCTATGAGTTGAAGCCTTTGGCTGAAGGTGGGACATCCGCGAATTGATGTGTTAGGAAATCTGTCGGGAATTTTTCGGGATAGTTTTGTGAATATTATCGAATTGTTGGATGATTTGTTTCAACGGGCGGCTGATGTTGATGAACCGGAAACACAGAATTTCATTAGAAAACATGCTTTAGCTTTAAAGGCGCAAGGTGTAGAAAATGCCTCGGCGAGATTGTTTTCTAATCCTGCCGGTGATTTTGGTTCTTTGGTAAATGATAGAGTTGTAGATGGTAACTGGGAATCTGGAGAAGATTTGGGGAATACTTGGCAAAGTCGCAATGTTTTTAGCTATGGTAGAGAAGATAAAGGTCAAGCTAGACCAGAAGTTTTAAATACTTTGTTAAAAACAAGCGATCGCATTGTCCAAGAAATTGATTCTGTGGAATATGGTTTAACTGATATTCAGGAATATTACGCCAATACTGGTGGTTTGAAAAAGGCTGCCGAAAAGCAACGCGGTAAAAAGGTAACTACCAGTTTTGTAGAAAGTTTCTCGAAGGATACGACACCCCGCAATTTAGATGATTTACTGCGGATGGAATACCGCACGAAGTTAGTAAATCCTAAATGGGCGCAAGCAATGGCTAATCAAGGTTCTGGTGGTGCTTTTGAAATTTCTCAACGGATGACGGCGTTAATTGGTTGGGGTGGTACTGCTGATTTTAAAGATGATTGGGTATACGATCAAGCGGCGGATACTTATGCTTTAGATGCACAAATGGCGGAGAAATTGCGCCAGGCTAATCCTGAAGCTTTCCGCAATATTTTAGGGAGAATGTTGGAGGCGCATGGGCGCGGTTTTTGGCAAGCTGATGCAGATAAGTTAGATAAGTTACGTCAATTGTATGAGTTAACTGATGAGGAGTTGGAAGGTGTTACAGTTTAGTAAATGAGGAAAAGTTATGAAATTTCTGATTACTATTTTTCAAGATGAAGATGGGATGTTCATTGCGGAATGTCCATCTATTCTTGGCTGTGTTAGTCAAGGGAAAACTGAACAAGAGGCGGAAGAAAACATTCAAGAAGCTATTAAGGAATGTTTAGCAGTCAGGGCTGAAAAAGGAATGCCTTTAACATTGACAATTCGTGAAGTGGAAGTGTCTGTCTGATGACTTCTGTACCAATTTTAAAACCTTCTGAGGTGATCAAGACATTTAAGAAACTTGGTTGGGAAGTTACTCGTCAACGTGGGAGTCACATTATTCTCACCAAAGAAGGACATCCAGCCACTCTTTCCGTTCCAAATCATAACGCAGTAGCTCGCGGTACATTGCGAAGTTTGATTTCTAAGGTAGGAATAACGGTAGAAGAATTTTTGGCAGCTTTGGATAACTGAATTGATGTTTTGATTCAATATAATTTGATTTTTTTTAGGTTGGGTTGAGGAACGAAACCCAACCTAAAGTAGTAAATTAAACCCTGATTAATGGTGAGATATATTTAGGATTACACAGTAATATTATCCCCGCCCTGCTGATTAATCACTAATCGCAGAACTGATAGCCCCAAAATGATTAAAAATAACACTAGCCCAATTGTGCAAGCATAACTAATTTCTAAGTTACTGAATGCTTGCTCATACAAATAGTAAACAATTGTTTTGGAACTATTGAGTGGTCCACCTTGGGTCATAATATATACTTCTTCAAAGACTTTGGTAGCAGAAATCGCGGAAATCACCGCCACTAGCGCTAGATAAGGCTTCATCAAGGGTATGGTAATCTCCCAGTGTTTGCGGATACCATCTGAGCCATCAATGGCTGCAGCTTCGTACACATCAGCGGGTATTGATTGCAACCCGGCTAAGTAAATCACCATGTAGTAGCCTAGCCCCTTCCAGATAGTAACAGCCATGACGCTGGCTAAGGAAATTGGTACAATGCCAAAAATTTTGTCTGGACTAGTTAACCAGGGTATTCCTTCAGGAAAAATGCCTAAACTTTTGAGAAACTGATTGAGTAAACCGTTTTCTGCATACAGCCATTTCCAAGCTATCCCCGCCACTACCATTGAAATTACTACTGGGGTGTAATATGCTGTTCTAAACCAATTCATTCCCCGCAGTTTCTGATTTACTAAAATTGCTAATCCTAAGGGCGCAATGACCAAAATGGGGACGACACCAATAAGATAGAGAAATGTGTTTTCTAAGGTTTGCCAAAAAACCGCGTCTTTCCACAAGCGGAAAAAGTTAGTTAATCCAGCCCATTGCGCCGGCTGTCCCAAATCTTCGTAGCTGGTAAAACTGAGGTAAAATGCTTGGAGTGCTGGCCAAAATACGGTTAACCCCAAGAGAATCAAGGCGGGTAGCAAAAATAAATAAGGTGTCAATCGTTGTTTGAGCAACATCCTATCTTTGGACGACAATTGATTCATAGGGGTGTTTTGATCATGGGGGCTGGAAACGCTAGTTAATCTTACACCTATAACTCAACGGCGAGGTAGCCCCTAAATTTACTAAGTAAGTCGGCGAGAAAAAACCAAACTACATTAAGTAATGTTAAATTTAATTGAATTGGCTTGTAGTCAGCGGCTCTAGCCCTTAAGAGAGGACTAAAGTCCCCACTACAAACCTTGAATTATTCACGCCGTTCTACTTAAGTCCTTAGCCCTTGTTCGCGTAAAAGGATATCAGACCATATAGCATGTTCTGGTTTTAGGGGTGGTACTGGTTCTTTATTATAATCAATTGCTAAATAATATCTGGCACGATTGTATATACCATGCAATAAAGATTGCAAATCTATAATCGTTTCTGTATCTTCTGACTGTAATGGTAATGGAAATACGGGAATCGTTTCTCTGATACTAAAGCCGTATAATTTAGCTTGAGGACGTGTTTCACTTCTGCTAACAATAATTTGATAATCTGTTACAGGAACTTCCCCTAAAAGTAACATGGGTTTTCCACTTCTGAGTAAATCAATTTCGACTAAGTGAGAAAGACTAGCTAAAACTTGTTTGCGTTTCAGTTCATACACTTTTCTACCTTCGCCTGGGCGGTTATTTTTAGGAGATAAAACTTCGATAGATGTCACCACAAAACCTGTAGAAACTTCGATAATTTCTAAGTAATTTTCCGTAATATGTTCAGGTAACGGTATCATCACCGTGATGCCTTCTGATGTCGCTGTTTGGGTAGCAGTTGATGAGTATTGCTGGGGTGATGTTTGTTGAGAAAAAACAGAAACATCGGGTATACCAACTAATACAGAATCTGAGTCATCACTTAAATAAGTACGTTGTTCAATAGCAACTCGATATTGTGGGGGAATATTTGACTCAATAGTATCTGCGATCGCTGTAATCAATCGATGATGTACTTCTGACCAAAACACAGGATTTTCTAAATAAGGATTCATTCCAGGAAATGGAGAATTCATAGTTTTACTCTCATGAACTACCTACACTGACCTGAATTATTGTTCAGTCGTTCTAGAGGCGCTTACCCTGCGCCCCTAGCGACAATCGTCATTAGGCGGAGTGTGGTTTTGCCCCAAAGGTCAAAACGATGATTTTTCAATCCTTCCGGCTATCGAGCGAACACTGCTCAAGTCAATTCCAGCAAACCTCGATAACCTGTGACAATGCGGTTCCCATCTTTGAGGACATGAATCTCTATTTGGTCACTCGCCCAGGTAATCTGGTTTTGGAAGTCGGGGTTAAATATATGAACCTGTTGATTGCTGGAAGAAACTGGAGAGGTGGGAGAATTAATGGCTAGAGATTGCACAAATGGCCCGTCAATGAGAATATCTAATTGCTCTAATAATTCTTGGGCACCTGGAGGCGCAGATTCTGACTGTAGCTGCTTCAAGGTGTAGCCAGTAAATGACATAACATTAAACCCTGCAGCTTTGAGTTTACGCGCCAAAGCCGCTAATGCAGGTGCTTGGGAAAATGGTTCACCACCGGAGAATGTGACACCTGTGTTGCGCTTGTTCTTTTGGATGTTCTCTACAAGGGTATCAATAGAAATCACTTGGTTGACTTCAAATGACCATGAATCAGGATTAAAGCAGCCAGGACACTCTCGTGGACAACCTTGCACCCAAATGACTGCTCGACAGCCAGGCCCGTTGACTTCAGATTCATCAACATAGCCCATGATATTCAAATAGCCAGAGGGAATTTCTACGGATAATGGGTTGCTGGAATGTGTTAGCATCTGTTTCTTTGCTTGGAAGTGTTACCTGTTAATAGTTAATATAGCGAAGCGGTTGGGGCACAACGCACAGTAATTTTCGTAGAATTGTAAATTTGGGCGGCTAAAGAGGCCAGTAAATCAGCGCTGATACAGTGAAGCTGCTGCAAGTTGTCACCATGAAATGTCATCACTTCATTACCACGTGCATCTAATTGTCGCACCAAAACACGGGGACGGGAAGGAATGTTAAGTTGAATTTCATCTGGGTTAATATTCTTGACAATTTGAATGTAATTTGATGCAATTTCTGGTGTCCAGGGAGATAAGACCATTGTTTGTATAGCTAAATATCCCGGATATTCGCGGCGAAATTGTGTGATTCCGCCAAGAATATCCGCCAAATTAATTGTCGCTACAGGACGGCTGACTCGCTGTAATTGATTTGACTCCATAGCATCGAGTTTGACGGCGACATAATCTGCTAATGCTAAAGCATTGCGGACTGTGCGATCGCTCAGTAAGCTGCTATTGGTTAAAACTACCGCTGGTTTTTGGGTGATTTTTTTGACCGCCGTCAGGATTTCTAGTAAATTTAGCGCTAGGGTTGGTTCGCCACTACCACTGAGGGTGACTACATCAATTTCTACATCGCCAATGGCTTGCAAATCTTGGATAATTTGGGTAGTGGGGATAAAAATTTGCCGCTGACTGGTATGGTTTTGAATTGTCCCCAATTGACAATACACGCAGTTAAAGGAACAAGTAGACACCAAACCAATGGGATCAATCCCTAGCGATCGCCCAAATCGCCATGATTTGACTGGGCCGTAGACTGATGATAATTGCGAATTTTCTGTAGTTGTGGTTGCGCTCATACATATCCTGTGAGTAAATTGACGATGCACTGGTATCTAAATCAATCCCAAAGCTGGAATTACTCAGAATTTACAACCAGAATGTGAGGAACTTGTGAAGAATAGACTTCTTGCAAAAGTCCCCTAATACCCCACCCCCAACCCCTCTCCGTACAGTCTTCGGAGAGACTTTGGGTTCTTTGGTTTAATTTATGCAAGAGGTCTCATCAAGAATCAAGGCTATAGTGTAAATTAATACTATTAACCAAGTTTTTGAATTGGTAATTTTGTAGCGCCAAGCGCCACTCATTGATGAAAACTAAAATGACTCTTAACTCACAACCTACAAATAAAGGCAGAATTTTAATCGTTGATGATACATTAATCAATTTACATATTTTAACTAAAACTCTGGAGATAGCTGGATATACAGTCTGGGGTGTAACTACAGGTTTGCTGGCTCTAGACGAGGTGCAATTAACTCTACCTGATTTAATTTTACTTGATATTATCATGCCAGACATCGATGGTTATGAAGTTTGTCAACAACTTAAATCTGATCCTATTACATCTAATATTCCGATAATTTTTATTAGTGCTTTAGATGATGTTTTAGACAAAGTTAAAGCTTTTAAAGTCGGCTGTGTAGACTATATTACAAAACCTTTTGAAGTTGCAGAAGTTTTAGCACGAGTTGAAAATCAACTGACTATTAAAAGACTTTCTCGACAACTGGAAGAACAAAATCAACAACTGCAAAGAGAAATTGCCGAACGGCGTAAAGCTGAAGCATTAGCGGCTGCAGCTTGTGAGAATAAATTTGATTTTTTTGCGAATATGAGCCACGCATTACGAACTCCATTAAATGCTATTCTTGGCTTTAGTCAAATGATGATTAATAATAATTATATTAGTCATCAATATCGGGAAAATATCAGAATAATTCATGATAGTGGTCAAGATTTATTGGCATTAATCAATGAAATTTTAGAACTAGCGAAAATCGATGCTGGCATAATTGAGTTAGAGCAAAATAATTTTGACCTTTATCGTCTCCTCAATACCATCGAGGAAATGTTTGAAATCACAGCCAAAAGAAAAAAAATTGATTTTCAATTAATGGGTTTTTCTGATGTGCCTCAATATATAAGAACTGATAGAGAAAAATTACGCATCTGTTTAATTAATATAATTGATAATGCCATCAAATTTACGACATACGGTAGTGTTACAGTGCGGGTTAGTTTAGGAAATAAAGCAGAAACGGGAAATTACTTAGAATTTGAAGTAGAAGATACAGGTTCGGGAATTGAGCCTGGTAAAATCCCCCAATTATTTCAGGCATTTGTGCAGAAAAAAGCCAAAATAAAATCGGCAGAGGGTGCTGGTTTGGGTTTAGCGATCGCCCGCAAGTTTATAGAAATGATGGGAGGAGAACTTAGCATAAACAGTATATTAGGTCGGGGGTCAATTTTCAAATTCAATATCCAGTTTTCAGTGGCAGAATCAGTAGAAGAGACAACAAATTTTCAACTGCAGGTTGTCGGGCTAGAACCAAATCAGAAAGTATATAGAATGTTAGTGGTTGACGACAATCGAGAAAATGCTGAATTGCTAGTGAAATTCTTGCAAACTATTGGATTTGAACTGCGTAAAACCGAAAATGCTGAAGAGGCGATCGCTATTTGGAAAAATTGGCAACCCCACCTGATTTGGATGAATACAGACACACCAGTTATCGATGGCATTGGCGCAACCAAAGAAATTCGAGCCAAGGAAGCATCCCAGACAGAAGGAGAAAATTCCTCAATTCAAAATCTACACACAGTGATTATTGCTCTAACGAACAGTAATTGTGAGGATAGTTTAGAGGAAATCTTGGCGGCTGGCTGCGATGCTTTTGTGGTTAACCCGATACCAGAAGCAGTAATTTTTGAGAAAATTGCCGAATATTTAAATGTGCGTTATATTTATGAAAATCTACCATTATCAAGGAGTTTTAGTCTTACTCAATGTTATTCTTCTGTAAAGCAAATATCAACTTTTGATGTAATTGAGCAATTAACCCCAATGTCCAAAAATTGGGTAAGGCAATTACATAATGCAGCTAATGAAGTTGATGAAGATGTAATTCAAGAGCTAATTACAGAGATATCAGAAAATTACGTACACTTAGCTAAAATTTTAAAAGATTTAGTTAC
>CAVYXS010000014.1:0-5617 GCA_963772205.1 uncultured cyanobacterium | reverse complement strand
TACTCAGTAAGTTAGTCAATATCGATGTTACTGATAGTGAGCCAAAGAACTCTTAGGAGAAAATTTTGGTTTGGTAATTGGTAGCGTCATTCACAGAGAATCAATGTTTTTCAGGTTTAGTAAATATGCGAAAATCAAAATTCTCAATTCTCGTTATATCTTTTGTGTTTGTGTTTGTGGCGCTAGCCTCTATGCTGCTGCAACCTAGTTTAGTCTTGGCGGACAACGCACCTTGCGCCCCTGGAGTCCCATCTGTCTGGGCACCGTCAGCTAAAGATTTTCTGGGAACTTCAGTCAGTGATAAATCAAAAGTTTATTTCACTGGTGCTGAGGGTATCCTGACTGAAGTCTTCTACCCGACTGTAGACAATGTACAAAATGTTGACCTGCAATTTTTAGTCACCGATGCCAATAAAACTTGGGGTGACGAAGAACGCAAACAAAAGCATAACATTGTTCAAGTTAACAAGCGAGCAATGGTCTGGCAGACAACAACCACGGATAACGATGTCCGTTGGAAAATTACTAAAAAGTTTTTTACCGACCCTACTCGTCCTACTGTGATTCAACGAGTTACTTTCGAGACGCTTGAGCCAGGAAAAACTGTCAAAGACTATAATGTCTACCTGCTCAACAATCCAGCCATCAATAATACAGGAAGTGGAAGTCCTACTAAATGCACTGCTTCAGCATCAAAGGGTGCGGACAACTCCCGGACTCTATCCTCTGGTAATGGGCTACGCTCCACTGGAGGTGAACGCACTTTTTTAGTTGCCTCTGAACCCAGTTTGACCTCTTCAGCACTAACCACTTCACTGCCGTGGAAAAATGTTGGCGGTAGTCAGATGGTTTCTAATGGTTTTGTGGGTCAAAATGACGGCTTTACCGACCTGTTAGGTAGCAAGGATCAGACAATGGACTGGCACTATGAAGGTGCCTTTGGCGGTAACGTCGCACAAATGGGCTGGCTGGATTTTGGAGATAGCAGTGCCTCTAAAATTTCCTTTGATGTTGTCCTGGGATTTGGCGAAAACGAATCAGCAGCGATAGATGTAGCTAATGCTACTCTCAACAGCGATTTAGCTACTTTAGAAACAGACTACACGAATGGTTGGATAGGTTACACTAAAAAACTGAAAAATCTAGAGAAGTGGGCAGCAGATGATCAATCTTACCTCGCAGCCATGACTCTCAAGAGTATTCAAGACAAGAGTAATGGAGCGATGATTGCTGGATTAGGAACACCTTGGGGTGAAACCAATGGTGACAACAATCAAGGCGACTACCATCTAGTTTGGCCTCGTGATTTGTTTAAATTTGCTAGTTCTTTGATTGCCGCAGGTGATACAGATTCGGCAAATCAAGCTGTTGACTACCTGTTCACTAAACAAATGCAGTCAAATGGCCGCTTCCCACAAAACAACTATGTTGATGGCAGGATCTATTGGAATGGGACGCAGATGGATCAGACGGCCATGCCGATTATTTTGGCTTGGAAACTAAACCGTACTGATTTGTGGCCGAAAATTAAGTTAGCAGCAGAATATTTGGCAAACAACGGACCCTACACTGACCAGGAACGTTGGGAAGAAATGGCAGGTTATTCGCCTTCCACCATTGCAGCGGAAATCTCCGGTTTAGTTTGTGCGGCTGATCTAGCTAAAAAAGCCAACGATACAGAGACAGCCAGCTTTTACCTCAAAAAAGCAGATGAGTGGCGTAACAATGTTGCCAACTGGACGTTTACCACAACTGGCTTTCATGGCAATGGCAAGTATTACATCCGTATTACTGCCAACCAAGATCCTAACGATGATGTACAACTTCAATTTAAAAATGGCACAGGCACGAACGGTGAACGCTACATCATTGATGGTGGATTTCTGGAGTTGGTGCGTCTAGGGGCGATGAGTCCAAATGACTGGACAATCTTAGAAACTATCCCCGAATACGATACCATTCTCAAGCAAACTCTTTCTATGAAGGATGGTAAGACGGCTGATGCCTGGTTCCGTTACAATTACGATGGCTATGGGGAATACAATGACGGTCGCAACTTTGATAAGAGTGGGCGTGATCGCCTCTGCCAATCTTCACAGCCGAACGTGGCATCTATGAAGTTGCTAAATCAGGCAAAGGTTCAGTTGGACAGCCCTATGTTGCGTCTCTAAAAAGTTTTTCTTCTGAAACTGGATTTATACCTGAACAGGTTTGGAATAAAAGCACTAACCTCACAGGTTGGGAAACCACAACCCCTGCTGGTTCTATTCCTGGTACAGCAACACGATCTATCCAGCCTCTTAGTTGGGCAATGGGTGAATACATCAATCTAATCGAAGCGATTAACAGTAACAAAAGCGATGCACCTGATGTGGTTTGTGAACGTTATGCTTGCAATAAACCCCAAACTGATGTCACCTTCAATGTTAATGCCACCACAAAACCGGGTGAAAATATTTATCTGGTTGGTAATAACCCACTGTTAAGCAATTGGGAACCATCTTCTGGCATTAAGCTTTCTCCAAGTGCCTATCCGAATTGGAGTGTCAAGGTTTCATTACCAGCTTCAACAAGCTTTGAGTACAACTTTGTTAAACGTGATGGTAATGGCAATACCATCTGGGAGGACGGGCAAAAGCATACCTTCCAAACTCCAGCAAATGGCAGCATCACACGCGATGATACATTTAAATAGAATGGCATGAAGACTGGAGGCTGTTAACGTATTTCGAGAGGCTCTAGCTCTGTTAATGCCACTGGAGATGCAGTCTCACACTATTGCTTTCCAGTCTGGAGGCTAGAAAGCAGATTAAAGGGGATTAGGGATTAGGGATGATAAAAATTCTCACAGTCCCTAATCCTTGTTATTTAGTGTTACTTTATACGATTTCCAATTTGTATAATGGTTATACTGGTTTTTAGGTTCTACCTGGGAATTACGAAGTGGCTTTGCCACTTCTTTTTGTGAAAAAGTAGAATTCCTAATCCCCTAGCCCCTTTTTAGTCATTTAGCACATCTCGCCATTTCTCTGGCCGATTATCCTTGATTTCTGTGTCACGCGATCGCGGTTGTTGCCAAGTCCCCCAACACAGGGCTGTCTGTCTTTCCAAATGGTTGATAAACTGCATAATTGCTTGATCTGCTTTGATAGGAGTTTTCAAATCAAACTGAATTGTCTGTACAATCTTGGTATCACCTTTGAGAAAATACTTACCAGCAATCTGAGTCAGTTTCAACACAACTCGATTGTATAACCAACCAAAAATCCCCCGACGTTTTTTAATAATCAACAATATTTGACCTTCAGTTTTTCCCTTTTCGAGGAGACGCAGGGTCAACATAATGTGTAAATGCAGGAAATCAGGGCCAATTGTCACTGTTTCAGGTACTGCCATACCAACAACAAACACTATAGGTTACAGGCTTTTTGTATAAGGAACGAATAAGTTTGAACAACAAAAAACCTTCGTTACTTCGTGTATTGTTGCTGAAGGTAATAGCATTCTGATTGAGTTCCTCTTTTTCAAAGACAAATTCTAATGGTAGTTTGTGAACTGCATGAAAATGTTGAACATCAATTGGATTAATTATTACCACATTAGGATGACAATCGACCACAAAATGGGAAGCCACAGCATAATCACATTCCTGTTGTTCTAATTCGGGAACAAAGGGTAGGGGTTGTAGTGGATATTCCCCAGTCCAGACCCAAATCATCCCATACTTCTCAGTTGTAGGCCAAGTGTTTAACTTCAGGGGAAGCGGCTCATCCAAACACGGGATATCCACACAAAAACCGTCACCATCAAACTTCCATTTGTGGAAAAAACAGCGGAGTCCATTACCCTCAACCTGACCTTCTGCAAGGTGAGCGCCCATGTGCGGACAGTAAGCATCACAGGTAAATACTTTTCGGTCTTTAGTTCGGTAAATAACTAATTCTCTACCCAATAAAGTGACAGGTTTTACTTCACCAATTTCTAAGCAATGAGAAGGTATTGCCCAATACCACCCCTCAATAAAACGCTCTGGGTTATTAAAAGTTTTCGGCTTACGGTTGGAGCTAGTACTTTGTGAGTTAACGTTCATTTTTAGGGTTTCACTTGAAGTGAAGCGGTTGCTTATATAGTTCCTATTTGCCAGATATAAAAATGTAATGACAGCTACTCTCACCGTCTATTAACATCAGGAATTTGCAACCTGGATACACTTTTTTAAATGGACATAGCATTTTTGATACCCTAAATTGAAATTGGGCATTTTGAAATCCTTACCTTATAAATATTTGAGAAATTTATGCGCGTAAATTTAAAATAAATAGTATCATTTATGCTATATAAATTTCGGTAAAATAGATTTTAGATTTGGGGAAAAATAAAAATATAAGAAAATATAAGTAGGTGGACAAAAATAAAAAACTCCACTCCACTTGCGGAATAGAGTTTCCCGTTGCTTTCAATGAAAACTGCTGTAATTGGAATCTGATTCAGATCCACTGGTATGACATGATGCTGGTTCCCATCAGAATACCTGAATAGGAATCTCAATCAAAAATTCACTTCCTTCACCTAATTCAGAAATGCAACTGAGTTTTCCCTCATGCTTTTCTACAATAATTTGATAACTGATGGATAACCCTAACCCAGTTCCTTGACCAACAGGTTTAGTAGTGAAAAACGGATCAAATATATGTTTTTGAACCTCTGAATTCATCCCAGATCCATTATCTTTGATACTAATTACAACTGTTTTTTCATCTATTACTGAAGTTTGAATTTGAATAATTGGTGTTTGATTGGTAGACTGCCAACGTTGCATATTCTCCTTTAAAGCATCAATTGCATTACTGAGAATATTCATAAATACCTGATTCAATTGATTGACATAACAACTAACCTTTGGTAGTTGACCATACTGCTTAATTATCTGAATATCAGGTAATTTATGAGGTAGTGTCAACTGATGGTTGAGAATCATTAATGTATTGTTTATGCCTTCATGAATATCTACAGACTTCATTGTTGCTTCATCTAGTCTTGAGAAGTTTCTTAAGCCCAGCACAATGTCTGTAATTCGCTTACTACCTGCGTCCATCGATTTCATTAACTTTGGTAAATCATGACGCAAGTAATCTAGATCGATAGCTTTAATTTTGGTTGCTATAGTTGGATTTACCTGGGGATATTGCTCTTGATATACTGCAATTAAATCTAGTAAATCCTCAATATATTGATTTGCATATCCGAGATTACCAGCAATAAAACTAATGGGATTGTTAATTTCATGAGCAACCCCTGCTACCATTTGTCCAAGACTGGACATTTTTTCACTGTGAACCAGTTGAGCTTGAGTTTTTTGTAAATCCAGCAGAGCCTTTTTTAATTCAGCAGTGCGTTCTTCAACTTTCTGTTCTAACTCATTATTAGCCTTTTGCAGAGATGCTGCGGCTCTAGCAGTTTCTGTGGCAATACTAGCAATATGAGTTGCTGTTTTGAGAATTTCTAGATGATGTGGTGTCGGATGACAGGGAAATTTATGTGATATTGCAAATGTTCCTAAAACTTCACCAGTTTGTGAAATAAAAGGTGATGACCAACAAGCTCTAATATTATAGCC
>CAVYXS010000013.1:0-44916 GCA_963772205.1 uncultured cyanobacterium | reverse complement strand
CGGACGACGCAAGCGCCAGAGCAAACGCCGCCGGATGACCCCGGCGAGCCGCCCCAGGTAGTAAACGCCACAAACTATGGCCGCAATCCAGAACATAGCTCACAGAGCGTCCGGAGCGCCGCCAGAGAGCGGTCACATTCACAACGCTGCCCGGTAAGCCAACACCCACGCGCTGAAGCGCGCCATGCGGCGCGTTCGGTATTCCCGCAGCAAAAGTTTTAGCAGCGTACTAATAACCATGGGAAAGAGAGAGCGCGTGTAGGGTGGCCTGTTCTGTAGGTCCACGGCTTTGCCGTTAACATGGGACAAACCGCAGACCTGCAAAAACAAGTCTGCAATCCCACGTAGCGCGAAGGGTCTGCTTTTCAGCCCTGTCGTCGTGCCCTTCCTAAATTCCAGCGCTTACAACCACAAGAACTTCCCTTTTTTTTAGTTGGTTAACTGTTGAGATTCTTGACCAACTTTTACCTGAAAGGGTTCATAGAAACAACCCAAGGGTTGTGAAAAAGCCTGTATCAAAATTTCGCTCGAAAAAGGTTAAACACAGAGGTACTGGAACAATAACCAATCCTCCTGTGTTTGTTGTTTCAAGCACTGCATAGCCTTAACTGAACCGTATTGGTGTATAGTGCGTCAGTCCTAATTCTGGAAATAGGCAAAATCAAGGCGTGAAGTTTATTTTCACGCCTTTTTGTTGGAGGATTCTGTTATGTAGAATATCGCACCAAAATAATTAGACACATTCTGCGAATTCCGCAATGCAATAAGCTTTTTTAAGGTAGAGCAGCTTGATATACAGGGTTTCCGTTGAATGAAGTAAAAATTTATCTGTGTCCATCTGTGGTTCAATAATTCTTTGATCTATTACACCCAGTTGTAAAAGTAACTAGGCGCAAATAAATTAAAGTTTGTAGTCGGGACTTTAGTCCTGATAATCTTTGCTTTGAGCCATAAATAGCTCATTACAAACTAGAATTTTATTTGATGTTTAATTATGCCTACCTACTTAGACTGCTGCAAAATAGCTTTTTGTTGCTCCCAATCTTTACCCACCTGGATAGTAATATCCGAGCTGATATTACCAGTACTTTCCACACGCACTTCCCCAAATCCCAAAGTATCGCGAATGGATTGGGCACTATTGTCATCTCCCTGTTGAGCGACAATATGAGTTACCTCTAAAGGTTCGCCCCAACGTTTAGCGATATAAATATTGCGATATCCAGCTTTTTCCAATGATCTGATTAAAGGTTGGAGGTTAGAGCGATCGCTACCTGTGCTATCTTGAATTGCGACTTTCAAAGTACCAGGTTCAGACGCCTGTTTGCTGTGTGCTGAATCTGAATCCAAACCAAAGTTCTGCGCCATCAGTTTGGCAATACCATCTTTGTTAGGCAACCAATAGCTAGCATCAAATTCATGCTTTTCGCTAAAGCGACCGGTACCATTAACATTTGCATGTTAGAACGATTGCCCATACCAAAACCAGCTAGCGCTGCTAATTCTTCAACTGTCAAGTTGGTGTCAATGTGTTCTTTAACAACCTTAAGAATATCAGGTAATTTCGCCAGCGTCCCTGGGTTGAGAGTCTGATCGATTAAAGCTCGAATTACCATTTGTTGGCGTTGAATTCGGCCAATATCTCCTAATTCATCATGGCGATAGCGCAATAATTGTAGTGCTTGCTCGCCGCTAAGATGTTGCTTACCTGCCTTCAAATTTATGTATAAATGCTGAGAATCGTCCCGATATTTCATATCTTTGGGAACGTAGACTGTCACCCCACCCAAAGCCTCGATCAGCTTCGCAACTCCCAAAACGTTAATTCGCACATAGCGATCAATTCCCACCCCATTGAGGAGATTACTGACAGTTTTGGCTGTTAAAGCCGGACCCCCATCAACATTGGCCGCATTAATTTTTTTCACCCCATGGCCTTCTATTTCTATACGGGTATCTCTGGGAATAGACAGCATGATCATTTTTTTCGTCTCTGGATCAAATTTGATCAAGAGCATGACATCTGAAAGACCCTCAAAGGAGTTGATCTGGGGTTGGTATCTGAGATGTTTCGTTTCGGGGGGAGGGTTTTGGACATCTGGCGGGAGTACACTCATCCCCAGGAGTAAGATATTGACGGGGCGAGTTAATTCTGAAAAGCGCAACCCACCACCAGAAATGCGATCGCCATCAAATACCGCTTCTTCTTGGGGACTGAGCTGGGTTTGTTGCAATGGTGTACTGGTTAACGAAACCGCTAACAGCGCCCCCGCCGTTGCCGAAATCATGGCAATACCGCTCATTCCCACCCAAAACCATAGCCAACGACTCGATTTAAGATTTTGGGAATTTTTGTCCTTGGAGTTGGGGGTATTTGCTGATTGGTTATCTTCCGCCGAAGTTCTTTGAATAGTCACAGACTTCCTCACACTTACTGATCAAATTCGGTAACTTTGCAAACTATTAAATATGCAAACAAATCAAACCATAATAACTAATTCTTAATTATTAGTGCTAACTTTTTCATTATTGTGTCAACCACAACACTTATAGTCGTTTTTTTTCTGGTTTTTGGTAACTCCAATAATGTTTTCTTGCAGTATGACAACAATCAACCTGTTTGACCAGATCTGTTTGGAAGATAATTTGTAATTTATGAGAAAATGAGTAGAATTACTGATTAAACGATTACCTAGAGAATTTAAGACAAGTACTTGCCTAGCACCCGCTCTGCAAAGTTACTAAACCCTGGTAAGCGCAAAGACTTTCTCTGAAACAGGCAAAAAATCAACCAGACGCTGACTAAAAAGTAACCAGAAGTCAAAAAGCTATTGAGGATTAATAAACGCAGTGCGACAAATTCTGAAGTTTCAGCACCAGTTGCTAACAAAATGTATCCGCAAAGCCAGGTAAATGCCAAAGTAATAGACAGACGACTGATGGCTAGTTGTTCCCGACTTCCTTGACGACGATAGAGAGTCCATAAGGAGGGGAAAAAGCCGATGACTGGAATTAAATACACAAGCATCTCTATTTTCCAGGTAACTTCATCTTGACTCTTGATAGGGAATTGGGCAGAGTCTTGCTCAGTCCCCGGTGCTGCTGAATTGTCAATTGGGCGAAAATTTTCCATATGGATTCAGTCTAATCCTAAACTAGAAGACAGTCATTTAGATTTTATAAGGGAAATGCCGAAAACCCTTGAGGGACAGCAACGTAGTTGCGTATTCCGTACTTCTCCCTACAGCCCTTCTCTGCGAGACGCTTTGCGAACGGGCATCCTACGGCAGGCGTTAGCCTCTCCCAATGTGAGAAGGGGAGACGCTGCGCGAACAGGACTGAGGCATGTTAAAATAGTTCAATCAGTACAAGATTTAAAAACCTACCCCCGGACTGGGGGAAAGTCTACGCCCGAAAAACCTTGAGGAGATATCACTACGCCCTACTGGGCAAACGTGGTGAGCCTGGGAACCTGTGCAAACAGGATATTAAGACTGCGAGGTCTTAAGAATCTCCGCACCAATAGGCGCGGAGAGTGTCAATTAGGGACATCCCGTAATCGGCTAAAAATGCAGACACGCAAGCTACTCGACTGGTGGCAGATACTAACACCTATAGCGCGAATCGGAGCGATCGCGCTATTCATTCCGCTGCTAGTTCTCAATGGTTGGGCGATTTCGGTAATTTTTGATTATTTCCACTCCCTGATCGTTATTTTAGTCGGCGCCTCAGTTCTAGCATTTCTGCTGAACTATCCCGTAAGCTGGATGCAGCGTCACGGTGCCAAACGTGAACCGGTTGCTATTCTAGTATTTTTATTGGCTTTATCGATTTTATTGGCGTTGGGTGTTACCCTTTTTCCCTTAGCCCTCACCCAAGCACAGCAACTAGTGGCACGCATACCAGATTTGATTGATTCTGGACGCTCTCAGTTAATGATCTTAAACGAAAAAGCAGAGTACTTCGGCTTACCGATTAACCTCGATGCGCTAGTAGTGCAAATTAACGATCGCGTCAAGGGAGAATTACAGGCGATCGCTGGACAAGTTCTCAATCTGGCTGTAGTCACAGTTACTAGTCTGCTGGATTTTGTCTTGACGATGGTTGTCACTTTCTATCTTTTGCAGCATGGGGCTGAACTGTGGGAAAGTTTAGTAGACTGGCTACCGACGAATTTTCGTCAGCCTTTCTCGAAAACATTACGCCTGAGCTTTCAAAATTTCTTTATCACTCAGTTAATTTTAGCTACCTGTATAGCCTCAGCTCTCATTCCCACGTTCTTATGGCTGAAAGTGCCATTTGGTCTATTATTTGGCTTAACAATTGGTGTGATGGCTCTTGTCCCCTTTGGTGGCTCTTTAGGTATCGTCCTGACTACCTTAGTGGTGGCTCTGCAAGATGTTTGGATGGGTGCAAGAGTTTTGATGGCAGCAGTAATTGTACAGCAAATTCTGGAAAACCTACTTGCCCCCCGCATTTTAGGCAGTTTTACTGGTCTGAACCCCGTTTGGGTGGTAATTTCTGTTTTGACAGGAGCAAGAATTGGCGGACTTTTGGGTGTGATTGTGGCTGTTCCCTCAGCTGTAATCATTAAGACCGCTTTAAGCGCCCTGCGCCCTGCTACCCTGATTGGCAACACGAATCAGATACCTGCACCTATTGCGCCTGAACCATCTCCCACCGCTGAAGCCAATAATCCTCTCAGCGTGTCGGAACCCACATAAGCCAACTTGAAGCGATATGTAATTCAGCAATTTATTGCTGACTTGGCACCAAGAAAAGTTCTGGTAAATTTTGAATTTTGAATTGCTTACTTTGGATTAACAATTGAACCCATAAACAAAATGTTTCCTGTCTGATTATCTCGAATGGCACTGAAGAAAGGACGGTCAACAATCATCCGGAATGGTTCTGATGCAGGTCTATAAGATGTCGCTACCATTCCCACAGAACTAGCCGCAACCGCTTCGGTGCCTTCTTCATTCACTTCTACAAAGGTTTTATGCTTAACTTCGCTAATGGCGAAGTTTTTACCCATTTTAGAAAAGTTGGCTTGATTGCTGAAAGCTTCCGCCATTCCTAAAGTTTTCAACGCCTGATTGAGTGTAATCTCATAGTCGGTTTTAAAGCGGGGTAAGCTAATAAAGCCTTCCCGTTTGTTCAACTTAGCCATCCATTTGTCCCAGTTCTCAGCATTCAAGTTTTGATAGAAGGCTTTGAGGTTTGAGTTCTGTTTAGGTAAGAAAATATAAAAGCTGACTTTACCATCTTTGCCGTAAGGTATACTAACTGCTTGAAATTGCTCATTTTCATAATATTTATAGTTACCCTTTTGCGACATCATTGGGTGTTGTTTCTGTTGTATCGAATTGAGATGAAAAGGGGCTACAGCAGTTTGAGATTTGTCAAATTCATTGCTCCATTTTCCTTTGAAATATATAGCATTAATCAGAAATAGCACCTGGTTAGGTTCAAGTTTTTCAACTATTTCATTGATTTTTCCACCAGTATTTTCCTTGACCCAGTTATTGATGATATTGGGTGTAGTTGCGTCTTGAAAATTGACACTTGTCACCTTAGCTTTGTAAAAATCCTGGGTTCTCTGCAGGAAATCTGGCTGAAAGCTAGCATCTTTATTTGCCCAAAGAGAGTTAGCAATAGTCAGTTGTACGTTGGCTTCAGGATTTTCTAATAGCGTTTTTAATGCAGCATAGGAAGAGTTAATTTCTTCCAGATTTATCCCCTGTATTTCCAGGGTTTTTGCCATTGCTTTTTGAGTAGAACCGCTAGCACCATTGTAGGTCATAGCTAGGGCAGTTCCTACACTCAAAGGTGACACAAAAATGTTTTTTTCATTACTGTCTTCTTTCAGAACTTCTGAAAACAGTTTAAAGCCAAACTTATTGTTAGCAGCAACGATTTTTGTATCAGGCTTGACTGTTTTTTTTTGTAATGGGTACTCTGATCCAGGCAGAGGAGATTGGGCTAACACACTTGTATTACTATTAACTTGAGAACAGCCTAGTACACTCAAGAGAACAACGCTAGCAGCAGCCAAAGCGTAACGTCTTCCCAACCGAACACCGTAACGTCTTTGCAGGAAATTTTCTCTCGCACCACTCAATTTCTGCTGATTCATTTTGTCACCTCGCTTGCCATAGATTTTCTAACTGTCAGTCAAGATTGACACATCATTGGCGTCACTTGTTAACTATGGCATTTGTCGCCACATAAATACTAAACCGTTACAGTTTTTGTAACAGTAAGTAGATGAAATGAGTTAAACAGAACTTATGAATACTACTAACTGCTAATTGCTGATTAACTAAACGATGCACATACAAGGTTTTTAGGTATTTATAGGAATTTTGCTGAATGTAATCTAAACTACATTTAATCCAATTACCGCTAATTATCCAGATTATATGGATAACTAAATTTAATGATTTGATGATAAATTATCTGCTTAATTTTTTTTTAAAATAGAAATATTACTCTGCAGAATATTTCTGATACATTTCATACAAAATCAACAATAAATTATGCCATTTTTCTCAAAAATAGCAAGAACATTAATTAATGAATAACCTGTAATTTTTACAAGTTTTTGGCGTATAAGGGAACACCAAAAAATAAATTATCCCAAATAGATGGTTAATAGGGTGCGTCAGTAGGAATAATTTCTTGGTGTAGTGAGGTTTTGTCGCACTGACGCACCCTACATTTTTGATCTTGTTTTATCTGGAAGTCCCTAAGTAGGTAAACAATAGTTCAGTTTACAGTCCACCAAGCTAAAGCATAGGGTTGAGTCGCTGCGTTGACTTGTTGGCGAAACTGGACACGAATTTTGTAATTGCCATTAGCAGGAATTGGGCAAAAAATATGTTCTACACTATCAATTGGGCTGATTGAGGAGCAAACAGTACCAGCGTCAGTAGTTTTAGCATCAGCTTTTACTAAGTAAAGGTCGAGATGATTCAAGCCGCGATCGCGGAAATTCTCTCCTACATCAAAAAGCTGGTTTTTATTAGTATCATTGAGTTCTACCAATCTGTCCCAAGCCAGAGTAATAGCTACAAAACTCCCTTGTTTCAAAGGTTTTGCTAGCTGATATTCCACAGACTTCAAAGCATCCACTTTTCGATAATCCCAACCAATAGGGGGTACAGCAGTTGATGGCGGCCATTGACCAGTGCTAAATTGTTGATAAGCCCGAAAAGCATTTAAATGACCCGCTCCCATTTGGTCATCTAAGGGAATTGTGGGATTTTTATAAGCATCAGACTGCAACCAGTCTTGATCTTGTTTATCAATTAACGTCCGAGTCATTCCCAAAAGCAAGCCATCGCCACGATCTTGAATTTTATCTGCTGAATTCAGTAGCACCGCTTTCATTAGTTCATGGCGGCGAGAATCGATACTCCAATTAGGTTGCTTTGTCCGTAGTTGTCGGTCGCCAAATTCCTGCAATAAAGCCACAGTAGCAGTAACGTGAGGCGCGGCAAAACTAGTACCTGTAAACTTATTTACTTTACCATCGGGATTGAGTAAAGCAATATTACTACCAGGTGCCACTAAACTAATAGTACGACGCCCACTAGTATTAAATTCTTTGCCTGCTAGTCGGCCATTTACTCCTTCGTTAGCAGCAGCTAAATTAGAAACATCAACTTTATTAAAAATCCCCCCTCGGCGGGATGAAAAAGCCACGTTCACTCCGTTAAAATTGTCTGTAGGGATGGGAATTCCACCTTTGCCCTGATTGCCAGCGATCACATACAAAACATTATGAACGCGACTAGACCAATCAATACATAGTGTCAACAAAGCATTGCCATCTAAAACAGCGTCCGGGCGTGGATCTCGATTCAGAGGTTCCCCAAAGCTAAAGTTAATGGCGCGGACATTAACACCATTTTGCATTGCTATATGCTGGGCGGATAAACACTCTTCCGGTTGACCTATGGTTTTAGTCGAACCCACCGCAGATGAATACAGCCTAGCACCAGGAGCAATTCCTGGCCAGGCTTTGTCTTGACTCACCATGACACCAGCCACATTGTAAGCGTGGGGGTCAACACCGCTATTGGACTTAGCCGGTCCATTGCGTAAAAACACACCGGCTAGAGATACAGCCCGATTTTTAGACACTGCTTTATCCAACCCAAACATTCCTGGACGCCCAATTTCCACCTGACCAATAGCAATCTTACGTCCGGTTAAATTGTAAGGAGGTTGATGTAGCTTCAAAGCATCAATACCATTACTTCCGAGAGAAGTTTGTAAAGCCAAAGCCAGCACCGGCGCACTCAAACACGAAGCACTCAATCCCCAAATTATCCAAATTAGTTTTTTGTTCATTATTCATTGTTTATTGGTCAGTTGTTTCCAGTCGCCAGTCCCCAAAAGGCAGGGATCAAATTTATGAGCAAGTGAGCAATATTTTGTTACAATGCTTACAGACAAGGATGCTTGAAAACCCACTAGCCATGACCCAAAACCTGTCAGAAAAGCCCATTGTGATTGCTCCATCTATCCTATCAGCCGATTTTAGTCGTCTGGGAGAGGAAATTCGCGCTATAGACGCCGCTGGAGCAGATTGGATTCATGTTGATGTAATGGATGGTCGTTTTGTACCTAATATTACGATAGGTCCTCTGGTGGTGGAGGCGATTCGTCCGGTGACGAAAAAGCCACTGGATGTCCACTTGATGATTGTGGAGCCAGAAAAATATGTAGAAGGTTTTGCTAAAGCGGGTGCTGATATTATCTCAGTACATGCCGAGCATAATGCTTCGCCGCACCTACACCGCACTCTCGGTCAAATCAAAGAACTCGGTAAAAAAGCGGGAGTTGTACTCAACCCCTCAACGCCTTTGGAATTGATTGAGTATGCCCTAGACCTTTGTGATTTAGTGCTAATTATGAGCGTTAACCCCGGTTTTGGTGGTCAAAGCTTCATTCCCGGTGTGGTGCCCAAAATCCGCAAGCTGCGTCAGATATGTGATGAACGTGGACTTGATCCCTGGATTGAAGTGGATGGGGGACTCAAAGCAAATAATACTTGGCAAGTTTTAGAAGCAGGAGCTAATGCGATCGTCGCAGGTTCGGCTGTTTTTGGTGCCAAAGATTATGCTGAAGCAATTACAGCTATTCGTAACAGCAAGCGTCCGACACCAGAATTGGCAAAAGTTTAATCCGTTTTTAATTAGTATAAATACGGGTAGGCTGGGTAATTCCCAGCCTATTTTTTTGGAAAAATTTACCTGATTATAAGACCTCTTGCATCAATCAAACCAAATAACCCCACCCCGCCTTCGACTTACGTCAAAGTATCCCCTCCCCGTATACGGGGAGGGGTTGGAGGTGGGGTGTTAGGGGACTTTTGCAAGAGATCCATTCAAGAAAATTAGCCTGTATTCTCATCTGCTAAGTCTCGCCCAGGGGGTTGTTTTCCAAATACTAAAAAACAAAACTGCAGAAACCAAAGCCCCAAGATTCCATTTTACAGAACTTTTGAGCAAGTTTAAAGTTTGAGTAGACTGAGTGGCTTGTGCTTGATTTTTTATTTGTGCCTTAGCTTGGGAAACTTGTGACAAGATTTTAGCTTTTACTTCCTCTGGATTTTTCGTATCCACGGAACGCCCTTGACTCTTTAAAAAATTACTGATTTGTTCTGGTGTAGCCTGGTTAACTTGTTGTTCTATCTGTTCAGCTTGAGCTATTTGTTGTTGAGATACATTACTGACTTGAGCAACGCTGCGTTTGCTCAGTCGGACAGTATTTAAAACGCCTAAAGGAATTAGGAAAATAAACAATAATGCTAACAATAAACTTAACCAAGATAAAAACTTTAAACTGAAAAATTCCCATTTACTTCGTGAATGCAGTTCTCCATAAAACACCAGCGCCAAGCCGATTAAAGGTACAGGTACTCGCTCAACTAGTGCGCCAAATGTTTGAAATTCCCAAGCAGCATTCATAAAATTTGATGGAATCAGCATTTCCACGATATCGAAGAATGCTAATAGTAGTAGTCCATAACCAAGGGTTCGCAAAATTGTCATTGAACCTACCTGACTGTAGGCAAATTCCTGTAGTTCTTTGACTAAAGGAATGAATTGATCATTAGTTGATTTAGTCATGTTGGTAGCACCATGAAAAACAAAGATTTGAATTCATAAAAATACAGCAATTCTGATAACTGTTTTGCTATTAATTATCAAAAAACAATCGGCGTTTATTAAAAAGGGCTGAAGCCCTCAAGGCAAGGACTAAAGTCCTAACTACGAAGTTATTTAAGCATCATAATTAATCTTGTGAAGTCATAGTAGTCTATGTCATGACATAGACTACTAGTCTCTCCTCACTGGAGAAACTACAATCCCCTCTATGCCTTGAGCTAAAGCTTCACGCCTACGCTTTTCTGATTTTGGCTGATCGAGAGTTGTCGCCACAAATACCTTCACGAAAACTAAAAGGACGCCGCTCAGGGTTGCAGCCAAAAGCATAATCCGTAGTTGTTTCGACAGAATCATCAGTTTTACAAAAATATAAACAAAGATTGATGTCGTCTTTACTGACAGTACAATTTGCCAGCATCTTAAAGCAATTGCACCGAGAAACAAGGATAACAATCTTTGAACCCTTTTATTTCTTTTCCGTTTTTACAGTGCAAGCGATATTTCACGTAATTTTTCTCTAGAAAATCATTAACTATATTTACTGATTTTAGTGATGCAAACAACAATTTTCAGATATTTTAATAAAATCTTTAATTTTTTCAGGGAGATAAATTTATTTAATTTTCTGCCAAAAGCTAGATTACATAACGATTTAGTATAAAAAATGATGATTTTTTAGATGAAAGCTATGTAAAAATATGTTAAATTAAGTGCGATCGCCATGCTAGATTCCCATAGGATGCATTCAAGAAGATGTTGAGTTATCAAATTAGTAGATACGTAGATACGTAGGGTGCGTTAGCGACAGCGTAACGCACCATTAAGCTAAAACACATCTAATTTGTAGATCAAATTTTATCAATCTTTTGTGGGGTGGACATCTTGTCCGCCCTGATGATGCAACTTAAATGCCGATTAGCTTATCAAGGATTTAGTGCCGTACTGTCGCCTAACGCACCCTACGATACTAAGAACCGCTATAGCCTAAGCTTTAGCTGCAGCTTTTTGTTTACGGCGTAAAGCTATACCAAAACTAGCGGCTGTCAATGTACCCAAAATAGTCGAAGGTTCGGGAACGGGTTCAGATATAGTAAGACGGTTGATAGCAAAATCGTTTGGAGCAGCATAAGCAGTAGGTAGACTAAACTGCACGCTAGAAATATTAGCTTGATCGCTACCTATACCGATAAAAATTGCAGAACCGTCATTGTTACTAGTGCCGTTACCTGAATTACTAAAACTCCCTAAAATGTTTCCCAGACTATCAAATGCTGTGATGGTTGCTGTGAAATTACCGTAGTAACCAGCCTGGATATTTGTGCCTATAGCAGCTACAGCCTGTTGGAAACTAATGTCCAATGGAGCATAACCTTGCGTCCATAGAAGATGATCGCCAGGTGTGAAATTTTCATTCCAACCGTTAGCTTGATTGCGTCTCTGAAAATCACCAGAAGGCATACTAACTGTTAAAGTATTACCTGCAACTGAATTGATAGAAAAAGGATTAGAAACATTGGTAAATGCACTACCGAGAGATCCCCAATCGACAGAATCATTACCAGCCAAAGCCCCTGCGCTGGTGAATCCAACTGTTACAGCCTGTGCCGCACTTTGAATAGCCGCAACACTTAGGAAGGTGACTGTTGCTAGAGCTAAACTAACTTTTCTGATTCCAAGTCCAGTCATTGAATTAATTCCTATTAAGAGATAAAGGTTGATAGTGTCGTACACATGTGTTAGCACGTCAAACAATTTGGAATTTGGAATTATTTAATCCCCAATCCAAAATCTGGTAAATGCAAACTGCAACCTACAATAGGCAATACTTATCAATTAAGGGTAAAAGGGCAAAGCAAAATGAGAAAGAAAAGACACTTTTTGCTTTTCTCCATACCAAATTGATGGTTGAAAATACTCAATCAACCAGTATTGCTATAACAGGTATTCTGTTACCCTTTAATATTTAAACCCACATTCCGCACCCTAACTGTCACAAGTTCATTAGTACTTAACTAATTGTCGGCGAATAGTATTTATGAACTATAAAATGAAGGGAGATTTTAAAACTTAATGATAAATACTTCTATTAGGTAGCAACTGAGAGAAAATGATAATCATTATGAGGGGAGGGAGAGGCTGCGGACGGCAGCCTCTCCCTCCCCTTTTTGTAATTCAATAATTATTCGATGGGTTAAAGAGATGTTTATGTACCTGGTTGACTAACATAAATTTTTAGGTTCATCCAATGTGAAAATGGAAGCAGATGTTGTAAATAGAGTAACAATAGCATGTCTAACGATCAAGAGATTGAATTTCAGAACATAGACCATTTAGGTATAATCGCAGGAATTATAGATGCCATAGGCTTAGTAGATATTATTAATAAATTAGTAGGTCAAGACCCACAAGAAAAAATTAGTCCGGGATATGTAGTAAAAGCAATGATATTAAATGGATTGGGCTTTGTCAGTAGTCCTTTATATATGTTTCCAGAGTTTTTTCAAGATAAACCTTGTGAATATCTAATCGGAAAGGGAGTAAAAGCCGAATATTTAAATGATGATAAATTAGGGAGAGTCATGGATAAATTATTTATGAAAGGCTTAACGGAGATATTCTTAGCTATTAGTAGTCAGGTAATAAAAGAATTCAAGATTAGTTTGAAATCGTCACATTTGGATTCGACTTCACTACACTTACATGGTGAATACAACACTAGATTGCCAGATGTAACTTTTGATAATAATTCATTAAATGGTCAAATCAAATCACCCAACGGGAGAGGAAGTTTCGACTCGACGGGAACCGCCATCGCTCTTAGCGTCTCCCCTTCTCCTAAGGGAGAGGCTGCGCCAAGGGAGAAGACTCGAACTTCCTCACCACAAGCTATTGAGATTACCTATGGCTATTCTCGTGATCATAGACCGGATTTGAAACAATTTATCATAGACTTAATATCATCGGGAGATGGAGATATACCAATATTTTTCAAATCGGCATCTGGAAATCAATCAGATTCTTCAAGTTTTGCGAAAATCTTTTTAGAATATAAAGAACAAATGCAAAAATTATCAATAAAAAATGAAGAGAATTTAATGGTTGCAGATGCGGCTTTGTATAACGCAAAAAATATAAGCTCATTATCAGGAATGAGGTGGTTATCTAGAGTACCGATGACTATAGGAGAGGCAAAAGAACTAGTATCAACATTATTATCACCTGATTTTATAAGTAGTTCTGTGACTGGATATTATTACGCTACAAGAAAAAGCAATTATGCTGGAATTGAACAGAGATGGTTAGTTGTAGAAAAGTACTGAGAGAAAAAAATCTGATTTACGGCAATTAGAAAAGAGGATATCCAACTCAAAAATTAGTGCATTATCCAAGCTCAAAAAACTGTTATTAACTAACTTTAAGTCTGAAGAAGAGGCTGTTAAATCTGTAAAAAATTTAAATAAACAATTAAAATATCATCAAATTGAGAATGTTAATTACTTGGAGAAGAAATTAAAGGATAATCAAGATATTTGTTGTCAAGTAAATGCCACATTATGCGAGAATCGAAAAGCCATTAAATTAGCTTATACAAGTGCTGGACGTTTTGTGCTTGCAACAAATATTTTGGATGAAAAGTCTCTCAGTAATGATGATATAATTTCTCAATATAAAGCACAGCAAAGCTGTGAAAGAGGGTTCGGTTTTTTAAAAGACCCTTTATTTTTTGCGGATAGTATTTTTCTTAAAGCAAGCGAAAGAATTGAAGCTATGGCTATGATAATGGGATTATGTCTATTAGTATATACTTTAGCTCAAAGACAAATCAGAACCGCCTTATCAGCGTCTAAATCTACAATTAAAAACCAACTTGGTAAATCTGTAAACAACCCAACCATGCGATGGGTATTTCAATGTTTTCAATCTATACATTTAGTCAAATTAAATAATCAGGAAATATTCATATCAAATATGACTTCATCCAGAGAACATATTTTGAGTTTTCTGCCAGATGATTGTCGCTCCTATTATAAATGTTGACAAATAGCTGCAATAAATTATTTATAAATGTATTGATAAACGCTATTAATTACGTTTAATAGTTACAGATTTTTTTAACTTTTTCGTCAAAATCCATAATTTAATTACAGAAATTTGCACAGTCATCATAAGTTTTTATCTATCAATTAAGTGCCAATCTTTATTGCATCTTATTGAGAATTCAAATCTCATCCAGAGTCGGTAAAAAATCTGACCTCATAACCCAAAACGTCTGATTTTACTCTTTTTATCGAGAACAATCCTCCGTAAAAACCCCTTTGTGACAGTTAGGGTGCGGAATGTGGGTTTAAAAGTCGCCATGACAATGACAATTTACCTATGTCTTGTATCTGGCGTTGATTCTGGAGATGCTAGCGATATTTGAGTGATTACTTTTACTCAGTAAAACACTATACAAAGTATATGTCGTTTTTTTTCTACGTAAATACTCTTAATTAATTTTCTGGGATTTTGATGTGATTTATTTTATAAATTTATTCATCAAATGGCTAAAAACCTTATTCTATAAGGCTTTTATAGATTGATTGTCTTACAACTTATATAACAATTTCTGTGATTTTTATATGATGAAAGATTTTATATGATGTATTTTATACAGTATTTAAACTCATTGGCAAGGTTTTGAACAACTTGTCTTTGACCCTTAAAGTAGTAGATCAGCGTATTGGTATCCAAAACCTACATCTAGAGGCTCACACAGATGATAATGCTCAACCAAAGGGTGGGTTACGATAATGTAATCTAACCTTGTGGTTTGGAATAGATACATTTTACCCTGAGATAATTTTGTGTACAGATAATGGAAATTCATGAACTTGTGATTGAGATGAAACTGCTGGAGCGCCGATTGACTCTCTATGAGGAAAAATATGGTGTTCTGAGCGAGGATTTCTACAAAGCGCTCTTTGCTGGTACTCTCGCCCGCTATGATGAATATGATGAAACCCGTACTGACTTTAGTCGCTGGAAGGGTATATATGAAACATGGCTTCGCCGAAAGCACTCATATACGGAGCAGATAAATCAACGCGATCTAGCTGAAACCCTTCGTTTTCATCCAATTTACTAGAGTATGAGCGAAAACCCTCTGAAATCTTTGTCAGAATACAGTCGCTTTGTGTCGCAAATTCTTAGTCGTCCAGATGTTGAACGCTCTACAGTAGTGGTTTGGTCTAATAGCCCATATACAGGAACAGCAGAGGGTGAAGTGTGGTTCAAGGGAAATGTGAGATTCCGCATGAGAGAAGAACTTGATTTTGATGCGGAGTTGATCACTTCCTATGGATATGAGGTCTATCGAGATGATGAAAAGCTGTACTGGTATGATGACTTCCCGCATCCGCAATATCGATCACTCGCATCAACTTTCCCACACCATAAGCATGTTCCACCAGAAATAAAGCGCAATCGCATTCCAGCACCAGATATCAGTTTTACACGTCCAAACCTACCTACTTTAGTCCAAGAGATTGAAGCATTGATAGCATAAGCTAACAATCGCTTCTGGTATTAATACTCTGTGCATCATACCGAAAATCTCAGTTGCTTGCTGCCAATAACGACGAGCGATCGCTGTAAATTCTTCACTAAATGTCTAATATCCGGGTTGAGAATATTACGTGTAGAAATAATGTATAAATACTCTTTGTATATTGGAAACTCCTTAGCATGACACCACAACTCGAAGCTGCGCTGACTCCTTGCTGCAGGAACAACGCCAAGAGTTAATTTAAGGAAACTTCCATGAGTCTTTTGCTAATCGATACCGACATTGCCTCTAACAACGCAGCTTTGATTTGCCGACAGGGTTCAAAAATTGACCTCTACCGGTGAACTATGATAAAATCAACCCCCGACTAATTCCTCAACTGCAGTGGAATGATTTGGCAATGCAGACCGTTAACACTTCACTACCCTCTGCTGTCACTAAAACATCATCCTCAATGCGGATTCCTCGGACATCTGCGAATTGAGCTAAACGTTCCCAATTGACGATATGATCATATTTTGTTCGCAATTCAGCATCATTTAAAATTGCAGGCACTTGATAAAACCCCGGTTCAATTGTCACCAGCATACCTGGACGCAGGGGACGATTTAAACGCAGATAACCTAAACCAAAGCGTAGGCTTCTTTGGCGTCCCTCTTCATACCCAGCTAAATCACCCAAATCTTCCAGATCATGAACATCTAAACCGAGTAAATGCCCAATACCGTGGGGAAAAAACAAAGCATGGGCATCCATTGCCACTAAATATTGGGGATTTCCTTGTAAAATGCCTAAATCTACTAATCCTTCGGCAATGACGGTACTAGCTAATAGATGAATCTCTGCATATTCGACACCGGGGGAGATTTTGCCAATTCCCGCATCATGAGCTGCCAGCACTACATTATATATATCTCTTTGGGTAGATGAAAATTTACCAGACACTGGCCATGTACGGGTGACATCACCAGCCCAACCCGTCTGAGTTTCGGCGCCGACATCAGCTAGGAGTAAGTCTCCTGGTTGTAGGGGGTGGTGATATTGGTTATTATGCAAAACTTCGCCGTGGACTGTGACAATACTATTGTAAGATGTTGTCATATTGTGAGCGATAATCACACCTTCCATCGCCGCCCGCACTTCGGCTTCTTGTTTGGCTTTGGCTGTTGCAGCCATCCCGGCTTTGTGTGCTTCCACAGTCACCGCCGCAGCTTGGCGTAACTCAGCTAAGGCGACTGTATCGTGGGTGAGGCGCAGGGAGATAATCGCTTTGGCTAATTCTAAGTCAATTCCTTCGGGCGGATTTTGGGGTAAAATCCATCTATTCAATATTTGGGTTTGCTGTGTCCAAGTAGTTGCATCTTGAACAGCTATTGTCGCTGCACCTTCTATCAAGGATTTTAATTCTGTCATTGGTCTAGCAGCATCAGCGCCAATTATCTCGGCGATATCTTCCCGATTTGGTGTTTCTCCATGCCAAAGGGCGCTGCTAGGATGAGGATCATCCATGAATAATTCTAGTTTACCAGATTCTAGGCGAATTGCGGCGTTTGGTAATGGTAGTCCGGCAAAGTACAGGAAATGGCTGCTAGCGCGAAAGGGAAAAATATTTGCCGCAAAGTTACGGGGACTGCTGTTTCCTGACCAGAGAATTGCGGGAAAATCAATTAGGCTAGCTAGTTGTTGTCGTCGATTGTGTAGAGTATCAACTAGAGAAGTGGAGATATTATGGATCAGCATATTACAGGAGGATTAAACAATTATGATAAATAAATTATTCAACAAGTTGCTGGATAATTTTTTGGTAACTATGAAGCAAGCAAGTTGTTTAGAGGCAAGTATTGCTAATAATGTGGCATATTGCTAGAACAAAGGTAAAAATATTAATGATTTAGAGTTAGAAAAGATGTACATCCAAATTAAACCATAACTAGAGTAATTTATTCAAGCACAGCTTGCAAGTTGTAGATTCGCCAGTGCAGATGATGTCATCAATGAATCTTTTAAACTGCTACAAGAAAGAGAAAAGCGAATTGAACAATAGAAAATTTTATCAAACACACCAGAAAAGTCAAATAAACTTGGCTGAATATATATTTTAAACAAGAGCTTTATTGCTTCCTTTGAAGTGCTGGAAGAATAGGCGATCGCTATTTATATTTATTACCAAGAATTTTTGCTAATTAACTTACTCAGTATAAATATCTGTAAATTCATTTTGTAGAGCATAAATAATTACATTATATCTCAGTTTTTATACTGCATTAAAAATTTACGCATAAATACTCAAGCTTTGCACTTAGAAAATAATGTAAAAAAAAAGACATAGTTACTTAAGCTAAACGCTCAAGCAGCAATAAACAAATTGGCAAAGCTGCGTAAGAGTGCTTTTATCTTCAGAATTGTGGATGTTGATACGGTTGTAATTCACTCTTTACTTACAGGTGAACAGAGGATAGCAGTTAACACTGCGAGTAATTTTAATTACTTACTGCCAATAGTTTGTGATAAATGCAAGCAAGTGGAAATCTAGCTCATAGCTTTTATTTTCCATGACTTTTCTAGATGTTTAAGTTCGATTTTTTCCAATTCATCAATCAAATCAAAGGTAAATTCAATGCGTAAGTTTCTTTCTTTGCTGACTGTGCCACTTTTGGCTGCGGGATTTTTAGTAGCAAAACCTGGAGAAGCAAAAGCTGAGTTTAAAGTTTGTAACCAGAGTGGACAGGATACTCATGTTGCATTCGGTTATCCAGAAAACGGAAATTGGTACGTAAGAGGATGGTTTGTCATAGCTAATGGAACGTGTCAAACTGTAGAAAACGCACCATTAAGAAGCAGCTATTACTATCTTCATGCAGAAGATTACGATGGTAATAAGTGGGGAGGAGATGCAAATATCTGTACTCCTTGGGTGCAACATCGGAACAGTTTTACAATGCAAGTGAGTCGAGAAAAAAATGCAACCTGTTCTCCTCCTAACAAAAGTCTCATGACTTATAGGCGGATAAACACAGGTAATGCACGTAACTTCACTTATACTTTGCAATACTAATTAAACTAGCTTTAGTTTAATTAATGTGTCATAGATTGGATGGAGTAATAGCCAATCCAACAATTCTTCGGGTAATGTTGGATTTTACTCTATTCAATCTGATTTTTTGGTTGTATTACTGATGTTAATTTTTCGCTTGTGCATCATAGCTAATTGTGGGATACATATGATTGAAAAAATATAATAAATTTGGCTCTATCGCTTTTTTTCGGGAATCAAATAATAAATAAAACTTCCTTTTATCCTGTGATCCTTAAAATAATTGGATTTTAAAGTTTTGAGATTTCTTATAAACCTTCGATACTAATGAATTACCATAAAAGCAACGCAAGAACCATAAATTTAATAAATCCTCTTGTTCAAAAAATATTTGAAGTTAATCTATGGGACAAATCATTACACAGGTAGATGCTTTCCATGTCCAACCTGATGTTTCTCTAATCTCATTTTGAAGAATATTTTCTGAATTAATAGCTAAATCAGGTGTAGCTGCAAATAAGCCAATTAATGGATCAGGTACATTATCATTCACAGGCTCTGAAAATTGGGTTTCCAGGTATAACTTAACAGCTTCATTAATAATTGATTCAGGAGATTGACCACGCTTACTAGCAAGATTTATCAGCTTTTCAAATAAAGTTTGTTCTGGATTCCAGTTAAATGTAGATTTCACAAGATAATTTCTCTCGTAATTAACCACAACTGAGATTATAGCGGTTATCGGTTGAGTCCAATACACTCGCAAGGGCACGGCACTGCCGTGCCCCTACACGCGACGATATAATTTTGTATTGCATCCAACTGAGAAGCGCTATATAACAAACAGGTACGATTTTCGTAACTAATCATTCGCGGTAGCGTCTCAGAGAAAATGCGATGCCTAGGTTGGGCAAAGCCTAGGGTGTTGATTTTGTGTGTTTTTAGGGGATTTCGCGAAAAATTATTTGTGTCATTTTTGATTTATGGAAAAGCTTCTGGAACAGCCATTTTACGATAAAAACAGGCGACACATTTTTTGCATGAAGTCTTACGGGCTAAACGTTACAGAGTCAACACCCTAGGCAAAGCCTAGGCTTTGGGCAAGATGCAAAAATTAGGTAATGTAGTAGTGCAATAAATGCCATTGAGTCTATGGGACAAATTATTACTCAAGTTGATGCTTTCACCAATATTCCTTTCGCGGGAAATCCTGCTGCTGTCTGTGTTTTGTCTGCTCCCCAAGATGATGCTTGGATGCAGAATGTGGCGCAGGAGATGAATTTATCGGAGACGGCTTTTCTTTTGCAACAGGATGATGGCTTTAATCTGCGTTGGTTTACACCGACGGTGGAAGTACCGCTTTGTGGTCATGCTACCTTAGCTAGTGCCCATGTACTATGGTCTGAGGGTCATTTACCATCTGATGAAGTTGCCCGTTTTTATACCAAAAGCGGGGTACTCATTGCCAAGCTTCAGGGTGACTGGATTGAGTTAGATTTGCCGGTGAATTTTCTTGTGCAATTGTCGCTCCGCCAGAACTTAGTGTAGCTTTGGGTGTACCTTACAAATCTGTGTGGCAAAATTCCCTCGGCTATCTGGTGGAACTAGAATCTGAAAATTTGGTGCGAGAACTACAGCCAAATTTCCAGTTACTCAAAACATTGCCATTGTCTGATATCATTGTCACTAGCATGACTCATCCTGGTTCAGACTACGATTTTGTTTCTCGCTTCTTTGCTCCGGGATTGGGGATAAATGAAGACCCGGTGACTGGTGCTGCTCATTGTTGTCTTGCTCCCTTCTGGCGCGATCGCTTACAACAAGATCAATTCTTGGCTTATCAGGCATCTAGTCGCGGTGGAGTAGTGAAGGTATACTATTCAGGAGGCGATCGCGTTTATTTGGCTGGACTTGCAGTTACTGTGCTGCGGGGAGAATTATCATGACTGCTAAAAACACAGATATTCCTAATCCTATCAAATCTTGTGACTGGCCGATTGAGCAATTACCTGGATTGAGTCTAGAGGAACAATCCCAATTACAAAATTGTGGCATTAAAACCACAACAGCGTTAGTTAAACAAGGGAAAACTTTAGAACAAAAAGTGGCGTTATCAAGTCTTTTACACGTCCATCTTCAGTATGTGAATAAATGGGTGGCTTTGGCAGATTTGGCGCGGATTCCGGGTGTGGGGATACAATATTGTGGTTTATTGCTACATGCAGGTGTGGGTTCGGTGGCGCAGTTAGGTGAGGTTCCGACTCACAGATTGCACCAACAAATTTTACGTCTGCAGGTAGCTACAATGCAACGCCGCGATTTATGTCCGCCTGTTGAGCAGGTGCGACAATGGAGTCAGCAAGCTAGGCAAATCAATTTAGGGTCTTTTTGAGATAAGTATCACGCAGAGGAGCCAGTGCGTTGCGCGGGTTAAGCGCGTTGTAGCAACTGGCGTCGCACAGAGGCGCAAAGAAGAGTAGCTATTGAGCTTTGATGTCAAAACTGAGGATCTTTTTTACAGGGTTATTTGGTGTTGGTTCGGGAAAGGTATTTTTGGGATAGGAGTTAATTCCATAGGTATTGACAGACAAGGTTTTACCATCGGCGCTGATATCAAGAGTGACGTAGTTGAAGGTATCAGGTGAGTAGAAATCTACAGGTTGACGTAAGGTATTGGCTTGGGAGTCATCTTCGCGGTAAACATTCTGAAGTCCAGGAAAATCTTTAGCTAAACCAAGGGGGTTAACTCCACTGTTTGTTTGAGCGGTAGCGAGTGTATCAGCTAAGGATTTAATATAATTGAAGCTATGGTTAGTAATTGTATCAGGTCCAACTGCACCAATGGGACCTGCAACAATTGTTAAGGCATTGGGGACAGTGGCGCGGGTGGTAAAATTGTTGTCGGTAAAGTAGGTGAGTTCGTTGATGCGGTTTTGATGATCGTCAGTGGTAAGAAAGACAACATTTTTAATTTTCTGATCAGCAATAAATTTTAGCAGTTCGTTGCGTTCGGCTTTATAGCCACCCATCCAAGATTTACCGCTATCTTGTCCATTACCAATTTCATCGATTGGTGAAGAAATGGCAATAATTTTCCAGGTGATTTTATTGGCTTGTGCTAACGAAAGTGTGCGTTTGAACCATGCGAGTTGAGTTTTACCTAACATGGTACGATGAGGATTATTCGCCCGTGTACCTGTATCGTCAGCATTTTCTGCTGTCTTTAAGCGGATGTCACGGTAAGAGCGATCGTCTAAATTGATAAAAATGCTGTTGGCGCCCCATTGTTGACTTAAATAGAGCAACTGTGTGCCATTTGTGCGGGTGTCGGTGGGGGCGGAAATCGTGCTTTCGCGAATTGGCTGGTAGTCGCTGTATGCTTGTAATAAAGCTTTAAATCCACTGGTTTTATTAATAAACGCACCTGTGGTGTTGACATCATTGGCGGAATTCGTAGCATCAGCACCTGAACCTGGGAGAGTTCCTGGGGGTGCGCCGCCGTTGATATACTGTTTATTACCCAATTCGTGATTATCTAACAGGGTGTAGTTGGCTTGAGAAGCAAACAGGGTTTTTGAGCCAGCAAAACCATTTGGATTTACAAGTTCTAATTGCTCGCGATATTTGCGACGGTAGTCAGTTAAAAGTTGACTGGAAGTGGTATTTACGTTGTCAGTTGCGGCTGTTGCTGGAGATCCCGTACTGGCTACTTCGTAAATGATATCACCCAAGTAGACAAAGAAGTCCAAATTAAGGTTAGCAAAATTCTCGATGGAGGGATAAGGACGCCATTGACCGTCTGTATCTCCACTAAAGCCAAATCGTACAGCAACCGATTGGTTTTTGGCTGGTGCTGTTTTGAATTTGCCTACAGGACTTTGATAAATACCTGACACAAAGCGGTAATAATATGGTGTACCACTCTGTAAACCTGTCACTTCATTTTTCCAGATGTAGTCTCTGTTGGCGTTGGTTTTACCCTTTACAGTCTTGACAATCTTGCTAAAAGCTGAGTCAGTAGCGATTTGCAATGTCAAATTTCTGACTTTAGTTGGCTCAATTTTATCTATGGCTCTTGTCCAGAGAACAGCACTGTTGGTGGTAGGATCACCAGCAGCCACACCACTGTACACAATATCACCCTGAGCTAGATTTGGGACAGCTGTTGCAATACGCGCTGTCACCCCGATGATCAGGCATAGGCATAGACAGCGGATGATGAAGCGAGCGAATCTTTTATTGAGTACCATAAATCGGTATTCACACTAAAAATGAATATAATTATTGTCTTTGTTAATTTTGTGGGTTGATTAAGGGATGGCTAAATTATATTTAAATTCACTCTAGGTTTTTTTATCATATATTTTGTAGTATCTGTAGGGTGGGCAATGCCCACCCTACGTATATTTCTAGGTTTTTTTAATCATATATTTTGTAGGGAACATTGGGGATTGGCGTCAAATTAAGTGCAATACACTCGTAAGGGCACGGCAGTGCCGTGCCCCTACACGCGATGATATAACTTATTGCAACTACGCCTTGTGAGAAAGTGCTAGCTTACGCTTCATCAAGCCGCCCATTACTAGCCCAACAGTAACGAGTGTGCTACCGATTGTGGAAGGTTCGGGAACGGGAGCGTTGAAGTTGGAAATTGTCACACTCCCTCGTCCACCACCGTTGCCCGTTGCCACCCGAAAGCCAAATACATCACCCTGCGCCACTGTTGTGGTGAAAGTCCCACTACCAGATTTTTGGAATGCATTGAGAATATTGTTGGGGAAAATATTGGTGACAGTGTTATTTAACACAAACCGAAAAGGATCTAAGGAAGAGAAAAAATCTTGAGTTGAGTAATTCCATGAGAAACTCACCTGTCCAGAACCAATCGCTGTTGTTGTATAGTCGGTTCTTCCAATTCCACTCAGAATCCCCTTGTTTCCCCCAGAAAGTGTTATCTGATTAGGGGCGCTACTGGTGTCTACAAACCCATCAGCATTTGTGTTAGTCAATGTCCAGTTGCTAACACCGTATGGATTAATAAAGGCTGCTTGTGCTGAATTAACACCAACAGCGGCGAAAGAAAGCGCAACCGATGCAGAAGCAATGCCTAGTTTTGTCGCTAATTTCATTGAATAACTCTCCAGAATGGGAATTTGATTTTTTACATAACCTAAGTTGGTAGTTGTCGATTCCTGATCTCTCTGCCAGCAGGCTACGGAATCAGATACACCAAAGCTGCTGCATTACTTGCTGTTACGTCTGTGTCAGTCATAGGGATATGAAGCAACAGAGCGAACAAGCTAATCTTGCTTTGACTGGCGTATAACCGTATTTACACATAAAAATGGCTTAATATAAGTATCGTTTTTTTTGCGTATTTAAATTAAGGTATAGTTAAGTAGACTTTAAATTTATTAATTGCTTATTTGTTTTTATACAAAATTTGATTAAGAAAATGACAAATAAAAAAATAGCCAATAATTTCTTGTGGGGTGGGCGTCTCGCCCGCCCGTAGACACCCGTAGACACCCGTAGACAAAGGCGGGCAAGATGCCCGCCCCACAAGATGGGATAATTTATTTATTGAGACCTTTTGGCTATTATTAAGTATTTTTTTACTCTTTCGCTAAAACGCCATTGAGAAAGATATCAGCCAATCCTTCCGCCATTTGCTGCATTTCTTGGGGGGAAGCGTTGGGTTCAATTAAGGTGTTGTCAGAAAAACCGGCGATCGCAAACATTCCCAAGAACACTTTAGCCACTAATTTGGCGTCTGTTTGGCGATAGATACCTTTGTCCATCGCGGTTTGAAAGAAAGCTTCGGCGACATCTGTCATTTTACTAATCACTTCTATTTGAATGCGATCGCGCAAATCTGGATGAAACTGTACCTCCATAAAACACACCTTCATCAGTTCGGCATTTTTGTGTAAATTCCACATCCGTCGGCGCATTACTTGGGCGATCGCTTTATAGCTACCCATTTCACTCAATTCTGTGAGTAAATCTGTGAGAATATCTACCCATCCCCCGGTAGCCACTTCTACCAAAATTGCCTTTTTATTGGAAAAATGACGAAATAGGGTACCCTCAGCTACACCTGCTGCTTGTGCTAAATCACGGGTGGTGGTGCCATCAAATCCCTGAGAGGCAAATAATCGCAACGCCGCCTGTAAAATACGGTTACGTGTCTGTGCTTCTGAGGGAGGGGGAGAATTAAAAATTCGCATAGTAGTTATAGTGATCTCTATGGAACACTGCTTGTCGCAATATTATCTAACATTAGGTACAAAAAGCACCAAAAGCTTAATACTAGATTAACGCCCAATTCTTGTAGGCAGTTTTTAAGATAGTAGAACTTTACTTTTATTGACGCTTATGCATCAACTCCGTGGCTCAATTTTAGATTGCTCAAATCAAGTATCTGCCACATTGCGCCGATGGTTGACAATGTTGATGGTACTGGTCATTCTATCCTGGGGACTAGTACCACAAGTGGCGATGGCTCAAACTCCAATAACTCAAACTTCGATTCAACCTTATCTGGATCGGGTAATTAAGCAGTTGACTGAGTTTCGCCTCGACAATGGAATGAAGTTCATTGTTTTGGAACACCATCAAGCACCTGTGGTTTCCTTTCTTACCTACGCTAATGTCGGTGGTGTGGATGAGCCAGATGGCAAAACTGGTGTAGCTCACTTTTTAGAGCATTTGGCTTTTAAGGGCACGCAGCATATTGGTACTGTAGATTACAAAGCAGAACAACCCCTACTAGACCGTTTGCAACAGTTAGATGCCGAAATTAAAACCGCTAAGGCGGGTGGCAAAAAAGATCAAGTTACCAAGTTGCAAGCTGAATTTAAGCAAGTAGAATCACAAGCAGGTAAATTAGTCAAGCAAAATGAACTAGGGCGAATTGTCGAACAAGCGGGAGGTGTGGGTTTAAATGCCAATACTTCTGTGGAAGCCACCCGTTATTTTTACAGCTTTCCGGCGAATAAGTTGGAATTGTGGATGTCTCTGGAATCCGAAAGATTTCTTGAACCTGTATTTCGCGAGTTTTATAAAGAAAAAGATGTAATTTTGGAGGAAAGACGCCTACGGGTGGAAAATTCGCCCATTGGACAAATGGTGGAAAAGTTTCTTGATGCTGCTTACAAAACCCATCCTTACAGACGTCCGGTGATTGGTTATGACGAAGATATCCGCAATCTGTCACCAGCAGATGTCAAGCAGTTTTTTGATACTCACTATGTACCGAGTAATTTAACTATTGCGGTTGTGGGAGATGTCAACCCCAATCAAGTGAAAAAACTGGCGCAAATTTACTTTGGACGCTTTCCCAAAAAACCAAAAGCTACTGCATCCATCCCAGTGGAACCGCCGCAAACACAAACCCGAGGAAGTTACTTTACAGCTACCTTCGCAACCGTGGTATCTAGAAGGTTATCACCGTCCAGCGCTGACTGACCGAGATAATGCGGTTTATGAAATTATTGGCAGTTTATTGAGTGATGGACGCACGTCACGGCTGTATAAATCTTTGGTAGAACAACAGCAATTGGCGTTGAATGCTCAAGGTTTCAGTGGCTTTCCTGGGGATAAATACCCAAGTCTAATGTTATTTTATGCTCTCACTGCTCCCGGTCACACGGTTGATGAGTTGGCGGTGGCTTTGCGTCAAGAAATTGACAAGTTGAAAACTGAACCTGTGACGGTGAGTGAGTTACAGCGGGTGAAGACGCAAGCGCGGGCGGGTTTATTGCGAAGTTTGGATTCCAATATGGGTATGGCGCAGCAGCTGTTGGAATATGAGGTGAAAACTGGTTCTTGGCGCAATTTGTTTAAGCAGTTGGATGAGATTGCGGTGGTGACTCCGGCTGATGTTCAGCGGGTGGCTAAGGATACGTTTACGCCGGAAAATCGCACGATTGGTAAGTTGTTGTCGAAGCAGGGGTACGCGAATTGAACCGCACAGGAAGAGAAAGAAAGATATGCAGAGATATCAGGTGAAGGGTAAAAAACGCAGTGGTGTGGAAAGTTCAAGTTGGTAAGGGGCTGGTTTATTTTTTGGTTACGGTTTTTGGGTTTTTACTTTTAAGTTTTAATTTTTCGTGGGCGGCGACGGCGGCGGCGAAGCATTACAATGAGTTGCGGTTTGCGCCGTTGTCTGAGGTGAAGTTGCCGAAGTATGAGCGGTATGTGCTGAAAAATGGTTTGGTTGTGTATTTGATGGAGAATCACGATCTACCTTTAGTTAATGGTACCGCTTTGTTGCGGACTGGCGATCGCCTCGAACCTACAGAAAAAGTCGGTTTAGCTGGGTTGGTGGGAACGGTGATGCGAAGTGGGGGAACGAAGCAGCATTCGTCGGATGAAATTAATGAAATTTTGGAACAACGGGCGGCTGCGGTAGAAACTGGTATTGGGGAAACTTCCGCTAATGCTAGTTTTGATACGCTGACTGAAAATCTAGAAACAGTGTTTGGGTTGTTTGCTGAGGTATTGCGCCAACCAGTTTTTGCTCAAAAAAAGCTGGATTTAGCCAAAACGCAACAAAAGGGTAGTATTGCGCGGCGCAATGATAATCCAAATAATATTGCAAGTCGGGAATTTCGCAAGTTAATTTATGGGCAAAATAGTCCTTATGCTCGCACGACGGAATATGCCACTCTGGATCGGATTTCTCGTGAGGATTTGGTTAAATTCTATCAGCAATATTTTGCTCCCAATAATATGATTTTGGGGATTGTGGGGGATTTTGAAGCTAAAAAAATGCGCGAGCTGATTCAAGCTCAGTTGGGTGATTGGAAGTCTAACCCGAATTTACCTAAACCCCAGTTACCTAAGGTGTCTCAAGCTAAAGGTAATGGTGTGTTTTTTGTCAATCAGCCCCAGCTAACTCAAAGTAATATTCTCATGGGACATTTAGGCGGAGAGTTCAATAATCCCGATTATGCGGCGCTGGATGTGTTGAATGGGGTGTTAAATGGGTTTGGTGGACGTTTATTTAATGAAGTGCGATCGCGTCAAGGTATAGCTTACTCAGTATACGGTCACTGGAGTCCTCGTTACGATTATCCTGGATTGTTCATTGCTGGTGGACAAACGCGATCGGATGCGACTGTTCAGTTTATCAAGTCTTTGCGGACAGAAATTAAGCGCATCCAAGATGAAAGAATTACAGCCAAAGAACTGGCTTTTGCTAAAGAGTCTACTTTGAATTCTTTTGTTTTCAATTTTCAAGACCCTTCCCAAACTCTATCACGGTTAATGGGATACGAATATTATGGCTATCCGGCTGATTTCTTGTTTCGCTATCAAAAAGCTGTAGCTTCTACTACAGCGGCTGATGTACAGCGGGTTGCAAAGCAATACCTTAAGCCAGAAAATCTGGTAACTCTGGTAGTTGGGAATGAAACCGCCATTCAACCCCAATTGACGCAATTAGCATCACAAGTGACGCCGATAGATGTGACAATTCCCCCCTCCCAACCACAGGCAAAAAATTAATAGTTTGACATTTTTATATAGCATTTCCTAATCATATGAGGTACATTATAGCCCCCTCCTCGCTTGCGCTTAGGGGGTTGGGGGTGGGGTTCTTGTACCTCACTTGACAGAGAACCGCTATAATTTAATGTTTTATCCTTAAATTATTGCTGAAAACCAAATTAGTAATCATCATCAAAAATCAAGCTATATGGCCATATCAAAGCCTCTATAAAGCAACTAGATATTGTGACTATTTTTAATACACTAATAATCGGAAAGTTAGAGTATTCATCTAATTCTTGAAATTTTTGTCTCAATTGCATCCATTGCATAACAACTCCTAAAAGGTACGAAATTATTCCTATCAATAACCAAATAGACATATAAATTTTTCTCCCTTATTTCTATAAAAAACTCCACCCAAAATGCGTAAGTCCTGGAACATATAAGTGCTTTTATTAAATAGGGTGATGCTTTGCATGATTATGCAATTGCTTGAGCGCATGAATGATATTTCCTCAACTATCCACACCTGATCCTGTGAGTAGGTGTGGGTAGTTTACCTCACACCTGATGAGTCAGAATACCCACTTGGGGCTTTTTGCTCTGGCGGTGATTGATATTCAACTGGTATATCCCTAACAATATCAAGACCAATGGCTCTAGGATTGTAAGTTTGCAAATTTTTCAGCAGCAGCGCCATTTCTCCATCTGGTATTGGATACCCTACACGACGGATATCATCTTCATCAATTCCGACAATCAGAATTCGTTCATCTATGGGTTCAGCAAACCTTAGCCGGAGAAAACTATCAAAAACTAGCCATTCTAAAGATTGCATTGAACCAGCCAGACGTGCAATAATCACCACACAAATCACTACCATGCCTGGTAATACACCTACACGCCAAATAGCAATTTCTGCTGTGATTCTTCTCCAAAGTCCAGGCTGCATAAGCTTGTTTCCTAGTCTTTAGTTATCAAATCCAAATCACTTTTTGTTAATCAATCATCAATAAAATTTAATGATTAGCAACAAATAAAGATTAATTAATCAATTAGCCCTTCAGACCTAGCTTTCATTTCAGTTTGAATTCGGATATTTTTACCTTCTTCCGGGTAAATATCTAAAGCGTCTTGTAGTTTACTCCAGTAATGACGCACCATCCGTTCAGATATGCACATTCTTTCAGCAATTGTCTTATCTTGTAATCCTTCTTCAAAGGCTAGAACCAGCACTTTCAGCCACTCTGGTTTTACCTCTAATCCCGAATGGATACCTTTGATGTCTTTCGTATGAGTTAACCTGTAAAGCCCAATTAACTCTCGTCAACATTTCCTGGGTAGATAGGCTTTTATCTGCAATTGTCAAGCCTCCTTTATGAGCATCAATGTCAGGCCTCATCCGCACCAGAGTTCTAACATGGGCACTTTGAACAAGAATATTTAGATGAGGATAACATTTCATCAGATGCCTGAGAAGTTGAACACCTATATCAGGACGCGCTCTCATTCCAAGGCGTTCTGGAATCGAAAGATCCATCACCACAAGATCAGGCTGAGAAATCATAATTTGCTCGAGTGCATTTTTGACATTGATCGCAGTGATGAATTCAGCAGTAGGATATTCTTTTTGCAGCACATCGACTGTTCCACCTAGAACTGATTCATGGTCATGAATTACCAGAATTCTTAACACTTGATTCTCTGTTAAAATTTGTTTCATAATTAACACCCTGCTTTGAGATTGGGTAAGTATTAGATGTTTTTTTCTCCGTAGTCAAAACTGGTTATAATATAATTATATTACTTATGTAGGCAAGATATACTACCTGGTTCAATCATCAATATTTCTTAAACCGAACTTCAAGTCTTGTCTCTATTTGATGAAATATAGGAATCCGGTTTGATTTTTGAAAAGACACGTAGACACCTAGGGTGCGTTATCGCTGAGTACGGCACCAAATCCTTGATGATGGTGCCGTACTGTCGCCTAACGCACCCTACGATACCTAATTAACGTAGTAAATATTGCGTTAAATACTGCTTACAAATCAGTTATTAACCTTGCTTTTATCAGCATAAATTGCCAGGCTGTTTCTTGTTTAGAAATAATATCAGCTTTAGCATCCATACCTGATTGGATGTGACATTGGTGATTGCCATTTCCAAATGTCATACTTTCCCGTAGGATTTTTTGATTATGGGTATAGAGCATATCCCCTCCCCTCTGCAAAATTAGTATTAAGGAATTAAAAAGTCCAGATGTTCTCCTGGCTGGGATCGAAAATCTTCCAAAGAACCTTGAAGTTTCAATTTGCCATTTTCCAACAATACAACCCAATCGGCTCGATTAATTACTTTGGGACGGTGAGTAATTAAAATCGTGGTTTTACCTTGGCGATGCTTAAACAACTGATCTAAAACCTGCGCTTCGCTCACTGGATCAAGCCCACCTGTGGATTCATCCAGAATTAAAATTGGGGGTTCTGTCACAATAGCGCGAGCGATCGCTAATCTTTGACGTTGTCCTCCAGATATATTTGCGCCAAATTCTCCTAAAATAGTCTGATATTTGTCAGGTAGTTTAGTAATAAACTCATTAGCACCAGAAATTTGACAGGCTCGGACAATCTGCTCAAAGCTAATATGCGGTGTTCCTAAACGAAAGTTTTGTATAATAGAACGATTCCAAAAGTGAGCATCTTGGGGAACTAGGACTACCTGTTGACGTAAACAATCAAGAGCAATATCTTGTATATTATATATTCCAATTTGGATATTACCTGATTGTAGTGAATATAATCCCGCAATTAGTTTAGCAAGTGTGCTTTTACCACAACCAGATTTGCCAATCAGCGCCACAACTTGACCACCAGGAATTGTTAATGAAAAATCGTCTAATAGGTCAAGACGACCAGCATAATGAAAGTCAACATTAGTACAAATAATATCAGCATTCCCTGGAATATAAACTAAGGGCTTTTTCCCGTCGCCTTCATTTTCTGGGGTAGCATCGATAACTTCTGTTAGGCGTTGTATGGCAGTTTTAGCACGAGTAAATTCTTCAACGAAACTAATAACACTACCAATTAATCCAAGATAATTGGCATTCATTGAGTTAAACGCCATTAGTTGCCCGATACTTAAATGTTCAATGGGGTTAATGACCAAATTACCACCAAACCATAGCAAAATAACAGCACCAATAGCAGAAATAAATCCCGAAAAAGTATTATTAATAATCCCAATTTGCATAGTGCGAAATGTGAGATTACCAAGACGACCAAATCGATTTTTTAATTCATCCCAAAATTGCGGGGCAGATGCAGTAGTTTTTAGGGTTAGTGCGCCTTTAAATGTTTCTACCAAAAGACCTTGTGTTTCGGCTTCTGTGACTAATAGTTCCCGAGTTTTTTGTTGTAAAGTCGGTTGGAATATTATCGTAGATAAGGTCATCACTACGGAAATAAATAACGCTACTACGGTTAGTTTCCAGCTATAAAAAATCATGAAACCCAATGAAATTAGCGCGATAAAGAATCGGCTAGGTAAACCAACAACTACTTGAGAAACTAATTGATTAATCTGTTCTATATCTTGTAGGCGGCTAACTATTTCTCCACTGCGGCGCGACTCATAATAACTTAAAGGTAATCGGAGGATTTGCCGCCCAAACTCCATAACTAGTCCTAGTTGTAGGCGTTGAGCAAAATTGGCAATTAAGTTAGATTGTACAAATGCCAAACTACTAGAAATAAAATTCATCACTACTACAGATATTGCCACAGTAGTGAGCAAATTTGTATCACCGCGAACGAGTACATCGTCTGTGAGTATTTGTAGTAAAAATGGGGAAGCTAAAGACAGCAAGCCTAAGATTAAATTAATAGGTAAAGCTTGTGCTAGAATTGCACGATAATTCCAGACACGTTTAAAGAAGCGCCAAAAGCCACCAATTTGATCATCTTTTTGGGCAAAAAACCTCACTGGATCAGGTTCCAGTAATAGCATCAACCAATCTGTCCAACCTTCGGCTAAATCTTTTTTAGACAGATAACGGATACCTACAGCCGGATCGGCAATTAAACATTTTTTGCCTTTATTACCATATAAAACAACCCAATGATTTCCTTTCCAGTGAATAATTGCTGGTAAAGGTGCTTCATGCATTCGTTCGAGCAGTTCTGCTGAAGTTTTGACTGGACGAGTATTAAATCCTAGTGTTTCTGCTCCCCTCCTTAACCCCAATAAAGTAGTGCCAAATTGTCCAGTACCTACAGCTTCTCGAATGTGGCTGAGAGTAAAATTATGTCCATAATATTTAGCAATTGATCCCAGGCAAGCAGCCCCACAATCTTCTTCACTATGCTGTTTAATAAATTGATATTTCATAAGCAAATAACTCTAGAGAATAATCACAACAACGATGTATTTTTAATTCGTTGGCATCATTTTGAAATTAGCCTCTCTTGAACTTTTATTTATTAAAGTTCCTCAAGATATCACTAGATCAAATCAATATTATTGCTTATTCCATTGTAAAAGAGTCCCATTATACTAGATAAAAAATTGCAGCACACTATATCTATAAAATGGTGATAACCCCGTCCCTAAAATCTTCCCTTGTAAGCTGATGTGCAGCTAAATTGTATAACACGAAAACGCAAAATTATTGTAGTGCGGGCATCTTGCCCGCGTCCAATATACAAATTAAATACGCAACAGCTTAAAGAGGAGACGACACGGGGTTATGACTGAACAGTTGACTACCTAGGTTGGTATTTTAATCTAGGCAAAACCACCAATTAAATTTGGATCAGGGTACCACCACCAGTTAAGAAGTTAGAAGTAAGAGCCACTGAACCTGTAGTGGTTCCTGCCAAACCGGAACTTGAAGTGGTTTGTATTGCTTGCTGCGTCAATTCAGCAAAACTGAGAGATACACCCAAAGCACCACCAGCTACAATTTCTTGTTCTTCAACGGTTACTTCGACAAATAATAGTTTAGACATGATTGAAATCTCCAGAATTTTAAAAGTTTCACGAGTTGTTTGCTGCTTGTTGGCTGCTCAACCTCCTCGCTTAATTAATACGATATAAGCAAGTACCCAAGTAAGTCATTCTCATTTTCAGCAAACTTAATTACCAAGTTTAGAAAATCGTATTACCGAAATAGGTAAATGCAATTACTAAAAACTACATAAAATTAATTATATTAATCTTTATAATATAGGAATCCCGGTTTATAGGACTACTATTTGATTTTTGAACAGATACGTAGGGTGCGTTAGCGACAGCGTAACGCACCATTATTAAGGATTTGGTGCGTTAGCATTTCGCGTAACTTAATTTTGTTCAAAAATCAAACCGGATTCCTATATTTCTGAAAAAATAGAAGTATTCTAAGCTGTCGCGCTTTTAAGTTGCACCCTCGACGCGGGCAGGATGCCCGCACTACAATAATTTAAATAAATCACGATGTGCAAATTACAAGATTATCAACTTAGTGTTGTAGGGTGCGTCAGAGAATCAGACAACTGATGTAATTCCATATTTTCGGTCTGACGCACTCTACAAAGCTGGAGATTTTTTTTCAGCGACTGACAAATAAAATAATATCCCAGATGTATTATCCAATCAAAAAAGCCCTGTTGCTTTTCAAGGGCAACAGGGCAGTGGTATGGTGTGAGGAGCAAACAAAATGTTTGCTTTCTATTAGCTTACCAAGTAAATTTGCGAATTGTGTCACAATCATATGAAAATCATGTGATTATTTGATGGCATTACAAAAATTTGCGGTAAATTTTAATACTTATAACTTCTGGACACAAACCCAGTCCTAGATGTTTCTTTTGACGCACTCATTATTCCCCTGCTCAAAGCAGCAGCGCGATACCTGCTAGGGCTACGCCTAAGCATAAACCAAAGTCCAATTATTTGCACAGACATAACTTATCAAACTTAGGGATGATGAGAAATCAGGATATAAAATGACAAAATCGCCATAGAATGCTTGATATTCAAGCGATCGCAAAGGTAATGGTAGTATGTTTAAATCTTGGATAGTGATTGCAGGTGTAGGTTTCTTCGTCGCCTTAGGGGCTAACTGGATCACGCCAAGCGATTGCCAGTGGTTCAATCGCTTACAACGCCCAAGTTGGCTAACTTTTGAGTTTGCAATTCCCATTATCTGGACTGTAATCTTTATTTGCGGTGGTTGGTCCGCTTATATTGCTTGGGAACATAACCCAGGAACCCCCACAACCTGGTTACTGATGGGTTTATATCTCATTTTGGAAATTTTTACCATTGCCTATACCCCTGTGATGTTCAGGCTTCGCAGTCTGAAAGCGGGTACAATTATCGGTGGTACAGGTTTCATTATTTGTGCTTTATTAATATTTGCACTCTTACCTATTTCTGGTTGGGCTGCATTGTTACTAGTTCCTTATTTGCTTTGGAGTCCCATTGGCACTTATACCACTTGGCAAATGATTAGCCTTAATCCTCAAGATGCCTAGTGTTCCACTACATTGATGATGAAGAGTAGGTAGTCAGCGATTTATCGCTCTTTCCAGCTGGATGTGGCAGCACTCAAGTGCTGACTACAAACCCTCAAAACTTATGTGGTAGATTACTACTGACAGAGGAACTATACCAGACGCCCATAACGTGCGGTAAAAGCATTAGTTGGATCAGATTGATTATTCAACCAAGCCCACATTTGATCACCAAAGGAAAAATGCCACCATTCCCTAGGATTGCGTTGAAATCCAGCTTTTAACATGACATCGTTTAACAACAGCCGATGAGTATGATACTGTTGTGCCTGTGGATCTTCACTATTGGCATAGTAATCGGGATGCGATCGCTCTGACATTTCATCTATCGGTGAACCCATATTCACAATTTCACCTAAATCATCCACCAGCGTCACATCCACCGCCGCACCTGTACTGTGGGGAGGGGGCGTTTTTTCATCGAAACTCGGTACAGCCCAAATTTGATAAACCGCTTCCCAAACCTCTTCGCGTTGGCTTGGTGATAACTGTGCCTCAGTCAGCCCCCGTTGCTGCAAAGCTTCTGCAAAACTATAATCAACCATAAACTGCTGCACAGCTACCGGTCGATAGCCATCAAAAATTTGAATGTGCCAATTAGGACGCAGTAATTGCAGGTAACTTTGAGCTTGAAGCAAATTTTCAACTACACTAGAGCGCAGATAATAAGGAGAATGTCCCCCATAATCAGCACCCAGTTTTTCATAAGGATGGGGAGATTCCACCGCAAACAGTTCCAAAGGAATCGCCACCAGTGGTTCACCACAGTCAATAATCGGAATATTGTGATAAGGTCTTTTCATGGGGCATGGGGCATGGGGCAATTCAATTTTGGATACTTCTCTTCTTAGGCTGCGCCTTAAGCTCCGCTATGCCGCAGGCTTTACGACAAGCTCAGTACAAGTTTTGGATTTGCAATTTTGGATTTGACTTCAATCTAAAATCTAAAATTCCTAGGGTATGGGGTATTAGTTGTTCTCGCCATCTCCCTTCTTCTCTGGTACGGGATCATAACCACCGGGATGAAATGGATGACAGCGGAAGATTCGCCGAATACCCATCCAGCCACCACGCCAGGGGCAGAATCGTTCAATCGCTTCAAGGGCGTACACAGAACAAGTGGGTTGAAAGCGACAAGTCGGGAGAAACAGTGGCGAAATAAACATACGGTAGCCGCGAATTAGCGAAATTAATAATAGTTTCATAGGCGTAACCGAAATCTAATAAAGTAGTAACAAAGGTAAAAATTTTCCAGCCGCATCTTGATTTGAGTACATTACCCAGTTTCGAGTCAATTTCCCCCATATGGCTGCAAATTGCGAATCGTTGCAGCTTGGGTGTCAGTCATCCTGATGATCTCATGGGGAGTAAAACGCTTTGCCAATGACGATCCAGAAATTATCCGCAAAATAGTTCATATTGGCACCGGCAATGTAATTTTACTCGCTTGGTGGTTAGATATCCCGGCAATTGTCGGGATTACCGCTTCAATTATCGCGAGTGCAGTTACCTTATTATCTTACCGATTTCCCATTCTCCCAGGTATTAATAGTGTTGGACGCCAAAGTTTGGGGACATTTTTTTACTCTGTCAGTTTCGGTATTTTAGTTGCTTACTTCTGGTATGTGCAACAACCCCAATACGCAGCCCTAGGTATTTTGGTGATGACTTGGGGAGATGGACTAGCAGCCTTAATTGGGCAACGCTTTGGTAAGCATAAGTATAAAGTCTTTGGGGGACAAAAAAGCTGGGAAGGCTCTTTGACTATGACGCTGGTTAGTTATATCGTTAGTAGTTTAATTTTCCTGGGTGTGCAAGGCAACATCTGGCAAACTTGGGTGATATCACTAATCGTTGCTGTAGTCGCTACCGGCTTAGAAGCTGTTTCGTTTTTAGGGATTGACAATTTGACAGTTCCTTTAGGTAGTGCAGCCCTTGCGTTCTTTTTACATCAGATATTTCAGTAGAGGGGCTATTTAAGGGCTGGATGTCCACCCCACAAGATAGGATAATTTATTTGTGGAAAATTCCTTAATTCACCTCAAACAAAGTGCGGGATAATCCAGACTGGCGAATAATAGACCGCAAAGTGCCCACGCGAAGTTCATCATCATCAGGGACAGGAACAGTGATTGTTGAGTCTTCTGTTCTTTGCTGCATAATAATATGGCTACCGCGCTGACGCACTTGCACAAACCCATGCTCCTCTAGAATTTGGCACACTTCCCTACCCGAAAGCACCCGCAACTTACCCAACACTCACCTCTAGGCGTGTGATAAAGACTTCTGTACTCAGCCGTTCCTGCACTTCCGAAGGATCAGCTGTCTCAAAGAATAGTTCTAATGCTTCAACCAGATTATTCCGTGCTTTTTCAATAGTATCGCCTTGGCTTGCAATATCGAGTTCTGGACAAAGCGATACATAGCCGTTCCCCTCACGCTCAATAATCGCGGTGAGTTGTCTTGTGTGCTTCATCTTCAGCCTCTAGTTGAATACTGGTTATCAACTGCTTCTAAAATGCTAATTATAGCTTATATGCCTGCTAAAATAACTTTTTTTGGTCTGAAAAAAAACTCAGCGTCCCTCTGCGCTTCCTTCCCTACGGGACGCTCCGCGAATGCGTGCCTCTGCGTTTAAAAATGCTCCGAATTAATGCAAAACTGTACTAAGCATGAAAAAACCCGGCTGAACCGGGCAGATGTACTGTTTGTCGAATTAAGTAGTGACGGTTATTTCATTTCACAAGTTAAAGGACAAGCAGCGTAGACTGTAGTCTGCATTTGGTCTGCCTCTCCATGCAGCCAACTTAACCATTTAACTTGTGTGGGATGTACACCCTTCGCAGTTAGTACACCAGCAGCAATCATTACTGCCATGACGTTAAACAGAATCAAACCCCCAGCTACAAGCAATACAGCACTAACAGGCATGACTGATTGCAGCACAATCGACAACAGACACCCAACCGTAGCCATGAAAACAACTAATGGAAAACCGACAACCAATAAGCATACTGCCAAGGTGAAAGTCCAGATCAAAAAGCTTTTGATCATTAACCAGGAGTAGGTCTTACCTAGATTAGAGCTTTGAGCCGAAACCATGACTTTTCCTCCTAAATACACAGCGAAAATTAACTTCGTCTTTGACCGCTTTTGGCGACCAAACTCAACTCTTTCAGTGAAATTCAGTATATAAAAACCTACTGCTAAAATGAGCATTTGTTTACTAAACTTTACAGTTATTTTTTTCTAATTATGAATGTAAACTTCAGTTTACATTTAGTGAAAATGCAGGTTGACTGTATCTATCGAAAGGAATAGAACCTAAATGTCATTAGCCTTTTAGGTACTTTGCCAACACCTGAGTTTGATCCCGCTTAACATTTCTTATATAAATTTAGTTTTGCTCTCATAATTCTCTGATGGGGCTGAATAAATGATCTGTCGGTGATTTTGCTGTTAATTGCTAGCAACTTGCATTGATCATCTTTGAAAAATTTCTCATCTAACAGGGTGGATATTCGTTATCTCATGTATATGTTATTAGTAATACTTAATATTATACGTGTATTTTCTGAGGTATACTAAGGGATTTTGTGTGTTAAACAAGTGTGTATCAAGTGAAAAATTGCCAGTTAAATATTGTTCATGGTGAAATTAAGTCAAAAAATATACTCTATACAGCAATTCTGATCGGCCTCAAGGCGTCCACGATGGAATGTTCACTGATTCAACTTTTTGACTGCCAAATATAAAAATATAAAAATATATGACAGATTCTCAACGTCCAAAGACTTCTAACTCTGCTTCCGTCCGGAATTTACCGCCAATACCACCACCACCACCGCCACCACCAACATTCAGTACACAGCGCCAGCCTGTACAAACCTCGGAGATGTCAGCACACACGTTGGATTTGTCACCGCAGAACAACCCACATTCTGCAGCGACGTTACCACCTGCACAGACTCATCGTCCCAGCACTCCACCACCAATAGCTAATTCGGTGACCGAAAAAACCCAAAGCAGCAGTTCACAACTAACTTTAGGGCAGATCATCAGAGAAGCTTTTGATAAGGGATTTTCTGACATCCATTTGGGTGTAGGGGAAATACCCCGCTTCCGCAATCGAGGAGAAATCGAGTCCACAGACTATCCAGAAACAGATCTTCAGACTTTCATGAATTGGTTGAAGGAGGTAATGACTCCAGCAGAAATTCAGCGTTTTGAAGAACATCTAGAATTTGACGGCGCAACCCAGTACGAGTTTGCTCGTGTGCGGATCAATGTCTTTGGCTCACTCAAAGGTCATGCAATGGTGTTGCGGTTGATTCCGTTGAAAATTTTGACAATGGAACAGTTGCGCTTACCCCCGATTTTTCGGGATATTTGCCATTCTCACAAAGGTTTAATTTTGGTGACTGGACCGACAGGTTCTGGTAAGTCTACAACGATGGCGGCGATGATTGACTACATTAATAAAGAGATGGCCAAGCACATCATTACCATTGAAGACCCAATTGAATTTGTCCACCAAAGCCGCAAGTCTCTAGTCAAACAACGGGAAGTGGGAATGCACACCCGCAAATTTGACAATGCTTTGAAAGCCGCCTTGCGGGAAGATCCAGATTTGATTCTGGTGGGGGAAATGCGGGATAAAGAAACAGTCAATACCGCCCTCAAAGCCGCTCAAACTGGTCACTTGGTCATGGGAACTCTACACACCAATAGCGCGGTTAAAACCATTGAGCGGATACTTAATCTGTACACAGCAGAAGAACAGGATTCAATGCGGGTGGCAGTTTCGGAATGTTTAGTAGCAGTCATTGCTCAAGGTTTGTGCCGCACCAGCGACGGTAAGCGTGCGGCATTCCACGATATCTTGATCAATACTGAGGCGATCAAAGAATGGATTAAGGACGGTAAATATGATGAAATTGGCGAGTTAATGAAGCAAGCTAGTTTTGATGGCATGATTACCATGAACCAGTCGCTGCTCAACCTCTACCAAGATGGTCGCATTACGGAAGAAACCGCTTTGGAAATGTCACCAACTCCTAACGAAATGGCTCAGTTCCTGCGAGGTCGTGTGTAATTTAACTTTGTAACAGAACTGAGGGCGGTTATTTGACTTACAGTAAAAGGTGAAAGGTAAAAGGTAAACTACAAAAATTTTTACTTTTTACCCATCAGTTCCCTCCTCCCATAACTTACTTGACTCAAGACACACTATCTCAACCCCATCTGTTCAAAGGTATTGCCTTATTTACACCTGGCGGAGATTTAATTTATTGCATTGACCCTAGCAAGCAAGGTCGATGGCATTTACATTTGTGCGCTGCTTTACAGGAGATTTTAGACTTACCAGAACCACCTCACTTTTTAGTGCCTTGCTACACTGCGACTATTGACCACTGGTTAGATCCTCGCACCCAAAAAGTGCGCGTTTTCGCAGAAGCTTATCCAGCGATTATCCGACATCAGGCTGTCCTTAACGCTATTTTTGGCACAGGGGACTTAGTATGGCAAGCAGCGCCCTGGCAAGAGGGGTTGTGCGATCGCATGGTGTTGGCAACTTATCGCCCTTCTTTTCCGCAACTGTGGGAAGACCACGATTTAATTGTCCGTTTAGATCTGGCTGAACCTGCACCAAAACACCATCATTTTGCCCCCAAGGTAGAGCGATCGCCACTCAAAACCCAAGGCTATGTTCTCCGCTTGTTTGTGGCTGGTCATAGTGTCGCTACTGAACGTATTTTACACAATCTACACGAACTTTTAGAGCGATCCCTAGGAAATCCTTATACTCTCAAAGTTATTGACGTGTTAACTAATCCAGAACAAGCAGAAATCGATCAGGTTTCTGCAACTCCTACTCTTGTCAAAGTTTGGCCTCTCCCAGTTCGCCGGATTGTTGGGGAGTTGGAGCAGATCGATAAAATCTTACAGATGTTAGGAACTCCAGAAAAATTTTGACTTGTATTCACGGCATCACTATCGGTGGTCGATTACTTTTAATTTGGGTATTATCAAATCGGAGTATGGGTAAGTATAATACAGGCAGCTTTGAACATAATATGTATCCATTGAGGAGGTTGATTGAAAAAGCGTCCATTTGGATTAGTAGCAATTGTCTGTTACAAATCCTTTGTTGCTGCATTACTAATGGTTACTTCTGTAGCTATATTTTTGGCATTAAAAAATTATCAAAATCTTGAGGATTTTTCTGACAATTATGTCTTGGAAGGTAAACAGCAAATAATTGATTGGGTTGTCGAAAAAATTCTAGATGCAAATCCAAAAACCCTGGCTTTCAGCAGTATTGCTTCAGCCATTTATGCAATTGTCACCGCTATTGAAGCTGTTGGTTTATGGTACGAAAAGCGTTGGGCACATGTTCTGGTTTTGGGTCTTGTAGGTATTAGTATTCCACCAGAAATTTATGAATTAATTCGGGGTATATCTCTTGTAAAATTAATCGTATTTTTCGTGAATATAGGAGTTTTCTGGTATCTATTACGTAATTTCCCTAAGCATGAACACTAATTTTTTACCATAAATCAATAGGCTGAAGTTTACTGAAGTATAGTAGTACTTTGTCAAGGGAAGTTTGTAGTCAGGGCTTCAGTCTTCGTGATTTTCAAGACTCAAGTCAAGACTTAGGAAAAAATTAATTTTGTATCTCACTGATGTTGACAAGTAAAAAACAGCATTAAAAGTAAATTGAGGGGTATTGCCCCACAATGCACTTGAAAATTCTCAGTGTACGATTAGGGTGGGTTTAAAGAAATGTTTTGATTGAAAACCCTGCTCAGGATTTCCTGTGTGGGGTATTTTGTTTTTTATGTTTGTAATGAAAAAATTAAAACAAAATATACAATGTTTCTTTAAGAGTTAACAATCATGCCAAAGCCGATAAAAGTTTGGATAAGCCAGATTTTCGGCACAATGCCAGAGAATTTTATAATAATCGCGGAATTTTTCTAACTCATATTCGCTGACTTCATCAGAAAAGAAATATTGTAATGATGCAATAACTTCTGGTAACTGTTCATCGCGGAGAATTTCTTTCAAGTTATCGGCCGTATGTTTACGAACTAATTCACTTGTAGTTGATGTCAGCAGTTGTAATAAAGTGGTAAATGCCACGGAATTGCCAGGATCAAGTTGCGCTAATTTGTGAGCCATGCGTCTTTTGCTATCTTCATTTTCAGATGAGGCGATCGCTCTGTGTAATGCTGTAATTTTTGTACTGATGGCGTGCAAGCGTGGCTGATTCATGGGTTGGGTTAATTTCTGTCTACTTCCTGAATTTGCCCGCACACTAACAGCGCCTCTAACAAACGCCGCGATCGCTTTTTAGCTTCAGGGCCATAACTCGGTCTTGCCATCGCTGTAGTTACAAAACTGAACAAAGTTCGGGGATTCCCCTAAGTTTAGCAACTTCCCCTGGCTGTTTTTGCCATATTTTACCAGATTTTCGGCTGATTCATCTCCGATTAGCTTGGGGGAATTTCCTCAAGATATTCTAAATTCATACATAAATAACCGTGAATTCACAGATAAATAAATTGAGGCATAGAAATGCAAACCCAACTCTATAGATAAACAAACTGAAGCTGACAACTACAACTTAGGTATCTATTAGCAATATGTTAAAACTCACCTATACCGAGAATAGCTTTAACCTGGAACTGATCAACGAACCTTGGGAAAATTGGGTAAATCAAAGAGTAGTATTGACTCTGACTACTGGTACACATATCTATATGAAACCTAGCACGGCTGCTTTTTGGTGCCTGCTGAATTGTTCCATCTAGCTGATTTAGAAACGCTAGCTTCAGCAAATATCATCGAACTTTGCCCTGGCGACACCTCCTGCATCGAAGTTATTCTTAAAGGTATCTGGCTCACCTCCGATGTCAACAATGAAGCCGGTGTTTTCGTAACTTCCCTGAGCAAATCTGCTGAGTTGCTACTCTACAAAATCTCACAAAGCGATCGCTTTTGTCACGCCTAGTAACTTCGTAATCAGGACTTTAGTCGTGGAGTTGAGAACTAAAGTCCTGATTACACAATCCCGTAGTAAGTTAGTAGTCAGGACTTCAGTCCTGATTTTATGCGCTTAGAGTCTTGTCAAGGGCGAACGCCGCAGAAGAGAGAAGAGAGGACTAAAGTCCTCACTACCATCAGCATCTCAGTTATCAATCTACCTGAATCACAACTTTACCAAAATGAGACGCACTTTTTAAGTAATGATATGCTTCCTTGACTTCCGTAAACGGGAAAATTTTATCAATAATCGGCTTGATTTGATGTTGATTAATCTTGTGATTCATCACTTCAAACATTTTGCGACTGCCCACATAAATACCTTGAACTGTTAAACTTTTAAATAGTATTGGCATCGGGTCAATTTCACTTCCCCTTCCTGACAGTACACCAATTAAGCTGACACGTCCCCCAATGCGGACTGCTTGTAAAGATTTTGGCAGAGTACCTGCACCGCCTACCTCAACTACATGATCTACACCTGTGCGATTAGTTAGTTGGTAGACTTGCTTTTCCCAATCTGGCGTGGTTTTGTAGTTGATCGTCTGATCTGCACCTAACTGTCTCGCTCGTGCCAACTTCTCATCACTACTAGATGTGATAATAACTCTAGCACCGTGTATCTTGGCAAACTGTAGCGCGAAAATCGAAACGCCTCCAGTACCGAGTAATAACACAGTGTGATCTTCGGTAAGATTGCCCTTGGTAACTAATCCATGCCAAGCTGTAACAGCCGCACATGGTAAAGTTGCACCCTCAGCGTAGGATAAATTATCAGGTAATATCACCAATCCATCTTGGTGTAATAAGACATATTCTGCTAACATCCCATCGATTCCACCGCCAAGATCCGATTTCATTTTTTCTTTGCTCAAAGAGCCAGAAATCCAGTCTTGGAAGAAAATACCAGCAACGCGATCGCCTATTTTCACTCGTGCCACATCTTCTCCTATGGCCACAACTTCCCCTGCACCATCAGACAGGGGAATGAGGGGATACTTCACTCCCGCACCGTAGGCGCCTTCAGCAACGAGTAAGTCACGGTAATTGAGGGAAGTTGCGTGTACTTTCACCAGCACCTCACCGGCTGCGGGTTTGGGTAGAGGGCGATCGACTAATTTGAGTGCATCAATCCCGGTGTTACTTTGAATTTCGTAAGCTTTCATTGTCCTTTAGCTAGATACAATATTTCCAAAAACCTGAGGGTATTAACTAAATTATGGACTCAGAACGGAGAAAAGCTTTACTTGCTCGTAGAGAAGAATTCCAACAAAGATTATTTCAACAGCGACAAAGGGAATCTTGTCAAGATTTACTGACTCAACTTGATGCAGAATCAGCAACTTACCAGATTATTTGGACAGATACGACATTATTTAATCCAGCAACTCATTGGTTAAACGAGTAATTTTAAAATTCATTTAGTATCGCTATATCTGTTAACTCAACCGCTGACGCAACCACAAAGCCAGTAAAGGCAATGCTAACTGATAACTTTGCTCGGCACCATAAATTAAACCTTTGTGCTGTAATCCAGTTAAAGCACCTTGTAGGCTACCACCACGAGAAAGATTATGTTTTTGAATATATTCTTTACTTTGAGGTTTTTCTGTAGGATCGAGAGCTAAACATTCTAACAAGTGTACTTGGTTGGCGGGGAGTAACATCAGTAATGACTCAAAGGTAATAGATAAATCTTTGAGTAATCCTTCAATTGCTTGCAAAACTTTTTGCTCAGTAATTAACCCATCACGATAGGATAAAGTTTGCAGACGGCGAATTAATGCCATTGCATCGCCAATGTGTCCCTGTACTGCATCTAAAAATATTTGTAATGCTTGAGAACGGGAATCAAATTTTAGTTCTTTTTGATGCAACATCTCTCTTGCCCACAATGCTAAAACATCTCTGGCTAAGGGAGGTAATTGCAAAGTTTCCAAGGGAGAGTTAGTTTCATCTGCATGATTAATTGTCTCGGCAATCGTCGCGATGACGACATAACTAACATCAGTTTGCTCTTTGATTTTGCGCCTAAATGTC
>CAVYXS010000012.1:0-6365 GCA_963772205.1 uncultured cyanobacterium | reverse complement strand
ATGTATTGCTGGTTGCTTAACCGCTTCAAGAGAATAGCTAAACGGTCATCGGTAAAGTCTGTTTCTCTAATGAAGATTCCGCAAACTTGCTCTATGGTGTAGCGTCGTTGTTCTACCCATTCCCGAACACGCACTTTCCGGTGGTCTCCCTGTGAGATGATATACGATAGCCAAATACACGCCACCCATCCCCAATCAAGCCCTTCCTGTTTCCAGTGACGTGGCAAATATTCGTTGAGGATTTCTGGCAGTCCCATTTTTTTCATCACCTCTAGCAGCAGAACAACATCGTCGATTCGTTCTGAGATTATTTGTTGGGGTATGTGTGCCATTTTTCACTCGTACCACCTAAAGGTACTTCCGAACAAGTTTTTTTGGGGAAGATTTTTGGTGGGACAAGGGTTTGCGATCGCCTGTTTTCGGAAAGCGTGCTTCTTCACATATCCCCTATTTCATCAAATCCATTCTTGATTACGCGAACGGTGAGTTATAAATGGTCTCTTAGGACTAAAGTCCTAAGGCGTTAAGAGCGGGACGCTACGCGTCAGCGGAGCTATGCCGCAGGCTTTACGCGCAGCGTGTCGTAGACAGACGCTACGCGTAGCAAGCTTTAGAGGAGGGGTAAACTACAAACCAAGCATTGTTCCTTTGGTGGAGTACTAGACTTTCGCAATCAAAATTGAGTGACTGTGACACTAAGACCAGAATCTAAACGAGGCACCTTTAAATACTCAACTGGCTCGGTATTTTCAGAAGTTCGCTTATTTGTTGATATCGGACATTGTTTGAAAATAGCACTGGGATCTTTAATCAAATCTAGCGGATTAATTTTTTTACATTCCTGTTCACGTACTACTACAATTGAATGCGGATTTTCTTGGGAATTATTAGTTTGATCGACGACCTGATTCCACTTACCACTAAGTGTGGCAGGTTCTGTTACCAAATTCTCAGCCTGATTGCGTTCGCCTATTTCACCTATTTTCTGGGGCACATTCTCTGGATTGGCATAGGCACTCTGGGCAAATAACAGGGAACTAATCACAAATACTAAGGCTAGGAGAGAGGATTTCATAATTAATTAAATCTCTCAAAATTTAATGTCAGTTTAAGAATTTAAATTACTTAGATGCAGTATGTAAACAATAGCAGCCCCATTTCACCTACTAACAGGAATATTGATGAGGAACTAAGTAAAGTTATAGCAAATGATTTGATTCTGAAATGTTAATTCAAGTGAAAGGACTAGGGATTGTATTCCCAATGGCAAAATTATCGAATTTGCTCTTGACCCTATGTATTATATTTTAACAAAATTTTTTCAGTACCTATCCCATTCAGATGCGGTACAAAATTGTATCACGCGGTGTAGAGAACAGAGCCGTGCCTTTACGAGTGTACTGGACTCAACCAATAACCGCTATAAAACTTAACAAAAAACTTGTAATATCCCCTTGACTCTTCAGCCGACTAGAGAGTTTAGGATCAACTCAAGGTGATTTTCACCCAGAAATAGTAACAGATGAATTTGATCAGGAATTTATCCGTGAAATGATTCCCCAGCATCAATCGGCGGTGATGATGGCGCAGATGGTTCTCAATAGTGCTACTCACCCACAAATTCATGACCTAGCTCAAGCTATCATCAAATCGCAAACTGCAGAAATTCAGCAGATGCAGCAATGGAATCAAGCTTGGTCTTGATTAGTTTTTTCATTACAATCCTTTAAACTTATGACACTGACACTCACAGTTCCCAACATGTCTTGTTCGGTTTGTGCAAAGAACATTACCAATGCACTCAAAGCAGTTGATGCCAACGCTAGCATTCAAGCTGATCCTACAACCAAGCTTGTGAATGTAGATACTCAAGCCTCAGAAATAGCGGTTAAAGAAGCTTTAGCTGCTGCAGGCTATCCAGCTAGTTAAAGTAGGGGCGGGGTTTCCCCGCCAGTGTCATAGGGCGCGGGAACCCATAGGTGTCAGCTTAAGCCGGAAGTATTCAAAAATCGCAGCACTGAAGTGCTGACTACAAAAAAATTTTAATTCTTTGTACCACGCAGCTTTAGTCTTATTGCTGTCAACTCAGCACTCTTCACTCCTCACTCTCCACATGGATACTCTCACACTCAAACTCCAAGGCATGAGTTGTGCGTCGTGCGCCAACAGTGTCGAACAGGCGATTCGTTCGGTTCCAGGGGTGATTAATTGTCATGTCAATTTTGGAGCAGAGCAAGCCGCAATTAATTATGACCACAAGCAAACGGATTTGGCGCATATCCAAGCGGCTATTCAGGCTGCAGGATATTCGTCATTTTCACTTGAAGATCAAGAAATGGCCACAAGCGAAAATGATGCTGAAGCCACAAGTCGGTTAGCGGTGCAAAAGGAACTCACTCTCAAGGTGGCGGTGGGGGGTGTCATCGGTATTCTACTGCTACTAGGATCACTGCCGATGATGACGGGGCTAAATATACCCATAATTCCCGGATTTCTACATGATCCTTGGGTGCAGTTACTGTTAACTACACCTGTCCAATTCTGGTGTGGTGGGTCTTTTTACCGCAATGCGGGGAAAGCCCTGAAACGGCATACAGCAACAATGGATACGCTGATTTCCTTAGGTACGGGTGCAGCCTATCTATATTCTTTATTTGTTACCCTTTTCCCAGGATTTTTTATTGCTCAGGGCTTGATGCCTCATCTGTATTATGAAGTGGCAGCAATTGTCATTACTTTAATTCTACTGGGACGATTTTTGGAGAATCGCGCTAAAAGACAAACTTCCCAAGCCATCCGCAAACTGATGGGACTGCAAGGTAGAAATGCTAGAGTCATCCGCGATCGCGTGGAAATGGATATTCCCACTGCAGAAGTTAAAATTAACGATGTGATTTTGGTTCGTCCTGGGGAAAAGATTCCAGTAGATGGCGAAGTTATAGACGGTACTTCAACGGTAGATGAGGCAATGGTAACTGGTGAAAGTCTACCAGTAAACAAGCAACCAGGGGATGAGGTAATTGGTGCGACAATTAACGGTGCTGGTGCATTTAAGTTTCGGGTGACACGGGTAGGCAAAGATACTTTTTTGTCTCAAATCGTCAAACTTGTGCAACAGGCGCAAGGTTCCAAAGCACCGATTCAACGATTAGCAGACCAAGTTACGGCATGGTTTGTGCCAGCTGTTATTACCATTGCGATCGCCACTTTTGTGATTTGGTTTTACTTCACTAGTAACCTCACTTTGGCAATTATCACAATGGTGAGTGTACTCATTATCGCCTGTCCCTGCGCTTTAGGATTAGCTACCCCCACTTCTATCATGGTGGCAACAGGCAAAGGTGCAGAATATGGCATCCTCATTAAGGACGCCCAAAGCTTAGAATTAGTAGACAAAATTAAAACAATCGTCCTAGATAAAACCGGTACCTTGACTCAGGGAAAACCCACTGTTACAGACTTCGTAACACTCAACGGTACAGCCAATCACAATGAGTTAAGGCTTTTACAATTAGCTGCAGCAGTTGAACGAAATTCTGAGCATCCCTTGGCTGTTGCCGTGGTAAAATATGCCCAGTTTCAAATAGAAGCAAGAAACTGGGAAAAAATATCTGCAGTCACAGACTTTGTGGCTCAGGTAGGCAGCGGTGTTCAAGGTATCGTCGGTGAAAAATTTGTCCAAATTGGTACACAACGTTGGTTAGCAGAACTCAAAATTAACACTGAAGCGCTCCAGCATTATCAAGACACCTGGGAAGCTGCAGGTAAAACAGTGATTTGGATGGCGGTAGATGGCGAAATACAAGGAATAATTGGGATTGCCGATGCCCTGAAACCTACATCATTTGCCGCAGTAAAAGCACTTAAAAAAAATGATTTAGAAGTAGTAATTATTACTGGTGATAATCAGCAAACTGCAGAGGCGATCGCCCAACAAGTAGGTATCAATCGAGTTTTTGCCGAAGTGCGCCCAGATGAGAAAGCGGCTATTATTCAAGCTTTACAAGGGAAGGGATCGGGAAAATTCTCAGTACCCAGCACTCAGCACTCAATCGTCGCTATGGTGGGCGATGGTATAAATGATGCACCAGCCCTAGCACAGGCTGATGTGGGAATTGCAATTGGTACGGGAACAGATGTGGCGATCGCCGCTAGCGATATTACCCTAATTTCTGGAGACTTACAAGGAATCGTGACGGCTATTCAACTCAGCCGCGCCACCATTCGCAATATCCGCCAAAATCTTTTCTTCGCCTTTATTTACAACGTCATCGGGATTCCCATTGCTGCCGGAATTCTTTTCCCCATCTTTGGCTGGTTACTCAATCCCATTATCGCCGGTGCAGCGATGGCGTTTTCATCCCTATCTGTAGTGACTAACGCCCTCAGATTGCGTAATTTTCAACCCAAAGTTATCTGAATCTCAATAAAAAACTCTGGTAGTGTTCCCGTAGCGTCTTGCAGGGAACGCAGAGAGGACTAAAGTCCTTCTTAGTGAGGACTTTAGTCCTAATTAAAAATATGTAACTATTACATAATTTTGATGCATTTAATGCCAACTAGTAGTTTAATATATACAGCCAAATGTCATGATTGATTGGTTCATAGTTTTGTTGTTGCCTTTAAGGCGGTTACTAAGATTACTTGGTAGCCGCCTTTGTGTAGGTTAACAGTGAAGCTTAAGGTTGAATTATGGGACAAATTTTATCCTCGCGCTTGTTATCCACATTTTTCCAACCTGAAAGTAATACCTCTATTTGAGACCGTAAGGTTAACAATTGAGCAATTTGACCATCAATCTCTACAAGCTTATCTTCCAGCTTTTCTTTGATATCACCACAGGGCGGATATCCTTGATCATAAACCTGGAGAATATCTCCAATCTCTTCCAGGCTCAAACCTAAGTTTTGCACTCTTTTGATGAAAGCTAGACGTGTCAGTACATCCACTGAAAACTGACGAAAGCCTCCCTCTGTTCTTCCTGATGACTTGAGTAAACCTAAACTCTCGTAATAGCGAATTGTCCTAATGGGAATTCCGCTTAAAGCTTTTACCTGACCAATCAAAAGTAGTTTCTCATTTTGAGTTAACACAGCATATTTTCCCAAATCTTGTCATCATTATGACAAAGATCCTGACTCAAAACCCCAAAAAGCCCTGACTCCAAAGCGCATTTGTTGACGCAAACGTTGGCACTGACTGCTAGATTCAAATTTTCCCTGATGACAGCAGCACCTTACACTTGCTAAAGTAAAAACTCTTGCATAGCCAATGAGCATAACCCCTTACCACAGTACATTATTGAGTATGAATCCTCTATGAGGATAAACATTTGTGTTTAAACTTTATCTTTGATTTACAAATATTCCCTTAATTTAAAGTTTTCTAAGAGTATATTGATTAAAAATAATTTTTAGGGAAATATGAGGTAGTGAGAATAGATAATACTTTGTTTATGAACTTAAATTTACAGACATCAAGCCAAGCTAATCAATCAAATAATACCAATAATAATTGGTATCAGCCTGACAATTCTTCAATGAATTTCAGTTATCAAGCCGCAGTAAATGCACTAGGACAAAAAGCGCTATCAGGAATTGAATTATCTTCTTTATTTCAAGATACGGCTGCTTTAGTAGCTCAAATACTTAAAGTTAAATATAGTAGAATTTGGCAAGTACTTTCAGATAGTAATTCTTTGCGTAAAGTAGCTACTATTGGGGAAAATATTTTAACAACAGAGGCAGATGAGATTAATGTCAGCACAAATCAGCAAATAAAAAATTTATTGGATAATACTCAGCCAATTATTAATCTTAAACCATCCTATCGTCAGATAGATGATTTAAATATTCCCTCTCCACCAGATAGTATTGCTGGTTTGAGTGTCCTAATTCCTGGTAAGAGTAAACCGTTAGGTTTCCTAGAAGTATATTCTACTGAGACAAGGGATTTTTCTCCAGAAGATATTCATTTTTTACAATCTGTAACCCATGTTTTAGCAACAGCAATTGAACGCAAGCTTTCAGAAGCATTAGTGTACACCCAAAGTCAAGTTTTAGAACAAGTTGCTTTTGGTGTTAACTTATATGAAATCTTTAATAACCTATGTATTTTGCTAGAGCAACAATTACCTGGGTCATATTGTTCAATTTTAGTTGTAGATCAAGACAATCGCCGATTGCGAGGAGGAGCCGCACCTACTCTACCAGAAGAATTTGCTAAAGGTGTTGATGGTTTGATGATTGGTGAATGTTCCGGTTCTTGTGGAACTGCGGCTTATAGAGGAGATTCAGTATTTGTTAATGATATTGCTAGCGATCCTTTATGGGCTGATTTCCGAGATTTCGCTTTGAGCTATAACC
>CAVYXS010000011.1:0-50058 GCA_963772205.1 uncultured cyanobacterium | reverse complement strand
GCCGGTCATACACGCGCTTTGATTGGCGCATTAGCACGCAATCCGACGCGCTTAGGAGTACAACAAGTTCTTTCATCCCCTGAGTTTACTACCACAGGTGCTTCTGGCACAATTCGTTTTTTACCATCAGGCGATCGCAACTCTCCAGTTCAACTTGTCAACATCGTTCCTGGTTCTCGCTCTGGTACTGGTTATGATTTTGTACCACTACCAACATCCGCAGTTAAAAATTAAAGCTTAACCCAACATTAACCTCAAGCCATGCTCAAAATGTGACATTGTGTGTATCAGCAAAAATCAAACCAACAACTATGTCACAAAAAAATGGAACTAATGAAACTGTGGTTTTGGTTCTAGCTTTAGGGATCACCCTAGGGCTAGTTGGTGGTGTGTTTTGGTTGTTAGGTAATAGTTCTGGTGTAATCAATAGTTTTACTAATAATTCATCCGATAAGACTCCAGGAGCGAATGGTGATACTTTTGCTCAAGTGTCAAATATTCCCTCAGGATTGTTTAGCTATGGGGGTAGTACTACTCTGGCGCCCATCCGTAAAGAAGTAGATCCAGAAATTCAAAAGACTTGGACTAAATTTCAGTTGCGTTACACCAATCCCATCACAGACGCCCCCGGTTCTGGTACGGGGATCAAAATGTTGTTGAATAATCAACTGGTTTTTTCCCAGTCGTCTCGCTCAATTAAAGATGAGGAATATCAGAAGGCACAACAACGGGGCTTTAAACTCAAAGAAATACCAGTGGCAATTGATGGGATTGCGATCGCCGTTAACCCCAATCTGAACATTCCTGGTTTAACCCTTGATCAATTAAAAGATATTTATACTAGTAAAGTGACTAATTGGCAACAGGTAGGTGGTCCAAATTTACCGATTACACCCTACTCTCGCCGCTTAGAAGATGGCGGAACCATCGAATTTTTTGATGAGAATGTCTTGCGGAAAGAGAAGTTTGGTAGCAATGTGCAATTTATCTCCACGACAACCGAAGCCTTGAGAGAAGTGGGTAAAAATTCAGGTAGCATTTACTATGCTTCAGCCCCAGAAATAGTCGGACAATGTGGTGTGAAGCCTTTACCATTGGGGCGTAAATCTGACCAATTTGTTCCCCCCTACAAAGAGCCTTTCATCCCCCTACAAAACTGTCCACAACAACGCAACCAAGTAAATGCAGCCGCATTTCAAAAAGGTGATTACCCCATCACTAGACAGTTATTTGTCATTGTTAAACAGAATGAACAAAGCGATCAACAAGCGGGGGAAGCCTACGCTAACTTACTGCTGACGTCTCAAGGTCAAGAATTAATTACTAAAGCTGGATTTGTCAGACTTCGGTAATAAAATACTGCGTTCCAACTACTGGTATGTCTCATTAATTTTGCAGGTTTTGTAGTAACTACTTTATTGCTTTAAAATCTAGGACTAAAGTCCTAACTACGAACTTAAATTTTGCAGGTTTTGTAGTAACTACTTTAGTGCTTTAAAATCTAGGACTAAAGTCCTAACTACGAACTTATTATGCCCTCATATAGTGTTTTTCGGTCTAGTGAGGTATATCAGAGCAAGCTCCTCGCTTGCGGGGAGGGGGTTGGGGGTCGGGTTCTTGTATCTCACTCAACTGAGAACCGCTATAACTAATGAAAAATACCACTACACTCTACTATTATTTAACCCACATATGGGGTAATTTTCTATGTCTCAGAAAAATGAAATCCCTATTCTGATTTTATCCTTTTTGATCACAGGTGGGCTGATAGCTGGCGGCTTTTGGTGGTTTACCAAAAAGTCTGATTTGAACCAGAATCAAATCATCGGCTCCCAGTCCACAAATTCTAATTCGGGCAGCAAAAACACGCCCCAGGCTTCATCAGGACAATCTAGCGGCAATACTTTTGCATCTGTACAAAATGTCCCCACAGGATTATTTAACTACGGGGGCAGCACATCTTGGGCACCGATTCGACTGGCAGTTGATCCAGCAATTCAAACGGCGCGGCCAGAGTTTCGGCTGCGTTATGTAGAACCCAGACGGTGAGACTCCTGGTTCGGCTGCTGGGATAAAATCCCTAATCGACGGTCAATTAGCTTTTGCCCAGTCTTCACGACCAGTTCTGGATGAGGAATTGGCTCGTGCCAAGCAACGGGGATTTGAACTGAAACAAATTGCCGTGGCGATTGATGGATTGGCGATCGCAGTTAACCCCAACCTCAATATCCCCGGATTGACAATAGAGCAGCTTAAGTCAATTTACGCAGGCAAGATTAACAATTGGAGCTTGGTTGGCGGTCCCAATCTGCCAATTAAACCTTATTCTCGCCGTACCACTGATGGCGGTACGGTAGAACTTTTTGTCCAAGACATCTTGGGTGGTCAACCTTTCGGTGCCAATGTGGAGTTTGTCTCCACGACCACCCAAGCCTTGCAAAAATTGGCTGGTAGTCCTGGTGGTATCTACTACGCTTCAGCCCCAGAGGTGGTTCCTCAATGCTCAATCAAACCCTTGCCGTTGGGGCGGACACAAGGCGAATACATTGCTCCTTACCAAGAACCTTTAGTCCTCCCGAATGACTGTCCTGGTAAACGCAACAAATTGAACATTGAGGCTTTCCAATCAGGAAAGTACCCGATTACCCGCAATCTGTTTGTGGTGGTCAAGCAGAATGGTCAAACCGAGCAGCAAGCAGGTGTTGCTTATGGGAATTTACTACTGACCGAGCAAGGACAGGAACTGATTACCCAAACTGGGTTTGTCAAAATTCGCTGACATTTGCTGTTGGTCTTTGGCAGAGCGGCGGCTTCTGCCTTAGACCAATGGACAGTTTGACACTAGTTGTTTTGATTCGGCAGAGCCGATATTTATCACAACCTTCCCAAAAAACCGACTGCTCAAGTCCAAAAACCTACCCATGTAACTTTCCTCCCACATGGTGGTTATGCGTCACAAATCAAAACAGCGTTTTAGCCGGCTCGATTAATTGACTCTGCTGGCAAGCAAATCAGATTATCGCCTTGGGTGAGGATTAAACCTCGTTGACGCAATTTACCCATCAAGCGAGTAACGGTGACACGGGTCGAACCGATGGCGCTGCCAATTTGGGCATGAGTCAGGGGGAAGGGTAGACAATAACCACGAATTACATCGGGATCGGTATCGCTCATCGCCGGCTCACCATATTCCTCAATTAACAATGTGAGGAATCCTAATAGGCGGTCAATTGTGCGCCGTTGTCCCAAGGCACTTAGCCACAGCAATTTGCGCTGATGCTGATACCTAAAAGCATCCATAACTTCACGGCGGAAGTGAGGCCAGTTGTCTAAATCGTGCCAGTACATCCACAGAACCGCTGTTTGGTCTACATGGGCATAGGCCTGCAGTGTGAATGGTGACTGAGCAACAATTTCAAAGGGCTGTCCCGCTCCGACAAAACCCAAGAACGCTTCTTCTGGAGTTCTGTTGATGCGTCGAGATGTTAGTTGACTAGCCGTGGCACTCACTTGGGCGGTTCCTACCATGCGGATCGCACCCCTTTGCACCAAATAGAGCAATCCAGGTCGAGCTGGAATGCGTTCATCTTTGCTAAAGGTACGGCAGCGGTAGTGTTCCTGAGCCCAGTCAAGAATTCGTTGCCAAGTCAGAAAAGGGCGTGATGCCTCAGAAAAAGAAGATGGAGATTGCATAGGTAACAAAGAGCGTTCGGCTGAAGACAAAGACGACATAAAAAGGGTGCAAGGAGTGTCTTTGTGTTGGCGATGCAGGCTTAACGCCTAAAAGCGCCAGCCATCCAAAGAGTAGAAAGCAAATTTACTGTCTACTCTTTTGTTATACTTCTTACTGTACAATGAAGGTAGTAAAGTTTACTCACGTTTCATCGATTATTCATTAAATTTTATGCTATTCTCATTTTTCTTTATCTAAATTAAACTTATGCCTTTAGAAAGATGACAGAAAACCGATAAATACACATAGATTGACGATTTTCGGAAAACTACGTGCATCAGAGACTACTAGTTAGTAACTATACAGCAATTAAGCAGTTAATGCACAGCATGTTAATGAATGCGAGCAGTATTTGTACTCAGCATATCAAAAGTGAATGCATAAAACAGAAAAAAAAACCTCTATATAAAGGCATAGATAATAAAAAAATTATATATATCTCAGGTATAGCCCTGCAGCTATCAAAATCTCAGAATCCAGAAGCAATGGAGATTGCTGAGGCGATCGCCAACCAATTGTTAACGGACTGCGCCGACGTTTTTGGTATCCAAATAGTTCCTCCTGGTTGGATTCATTTAGAATTGTCTCACCCTGTGTTAGCGGCTTGGTTGGAATGTCTGGCTGTTGGGGAGAGGGGGAGACGGGAAAAAATCCCAATTCAAAATAGAAAATCTAGACTTTACAATTCTTCTAATTTATTTACGGTACAATATGCTCATGCCCGCTGTTGTTCGCTAGTGCGACAAGCTGATCGAGAGGGGTTAATTCAACTGAAAAAACCTCTTCTAGAATCTGGGGAAAAATCTGAGGAAGACAAGCCACTACAGGAAATTTCTGTAATCGGTTCCAGTCTAATTTGCCCAAACCCCATACCTTGGCTCAACAGTGAAGATCAACTGTGTCTAAATCACCCAGCAGAAGCTGATCTGATTGGTGAATTAGTGCAAGTAGTTGATGACTTGGAATGCCATTGTGTTGGTGATCGAGTTAACTGGGAAAAAGTTGCCTTGAATTTGAGCCAAGCTTTTGAAAGTTTCTGGTGCCAATGCCGGATTTGGGGCGAGGTGAAAATTGCTTCCCCACAGCTAGCTCAAGCTAGACTGGGATTGGTCATGGCTACTCAGTCTGTGTTGCGGTTGTTGTTAGAAGAAAAACTCGGACTTATTGCTCCAAGAGAGTTGTAAAAGCCTATATAGCGGTTCTCTGTTGAGTGAGATCCAAGAACCCCACCCCCAACCCCCTCCCCGCAAGCGAGGAGCTTGCTCTGATATAACTCAGGGACTTCCAAATAAAAAAATATATAACTTTTCTTGTGGGGTGGGCGTCTCGCCCGCCTTTGGTTAGGGGCTGGATGTCCACCCCACAAGAGTGGATAATTTATTTGTTGGTAATCCCTCACTAGAGAAGGATTCGCTATATCATTCCTCAGTAATGTCTATGAGGGAAAAAATAAAATAAAATATATTATGCCAGGTATTGACTTAATCGAATACCTAAGATATATTATCACTTGTGTGAGGAGCGAACCAGCAAGGGCACCGAGACGAAACACGGCCAGTCGTCGGTGTCCTTTCTGATTTTTAGGGAGGGTGAGCGGGAAAGGCTAGCCCTCACGAAAGAATAAATTTCTCAATGGCTACAGCGGCTCCGTCTTCTTCTACCGTAGGAGCTACCCATTTGGCGATCGCTTGGACTGCTGCAGGTGCATTGCCCATCGCCACACCAATACCAGCATATTGTAACATTTCTAAATCATTGAAGTTATCGCCAATAGTCATCACGTTAGCGCTTTGTAATCCCAGCAGTTCTTCAGCTAGATAAAGTACAGCAGCACCTTTATTTACAGAAGCGTTAGTGGCTTCTAAGAAGGTGGGCGTAGATGTAGTCAGGTACAGTTCACTTGGTGTATATTGGCGGCGCAAATCGACTAATAACTCGTCGATTAGATTTGTATTATCGCACAAAGCCAAAACTTTGGTAGGTGAATTAGTATTTAAGACTTGGCGCAAATCACCCACAGGAATAACCGGAATATTGGAACGTTTTACATAAATTTTGGTTTCTGGGGTGATTTCACGCACGTAAAGTTGGTCATTGATGTAGAAATGGATAGAGAGGAGCGATCGCAATTGCGGTTGTTCAAAATAGTCTAATAGCTGGTGGGCAATTTCACAAGAAACAGCCAAATGGCGATGAACTTGCTCAGTAGCTGGATCTTGAATCCAAGCTCCTTGATAGGCAGCTAATGGTAGAGTAGAATTGATGTCTTGGTGAAAGCGTAAAGCAGAACGGTACATTCGACCAGTGGCGATCGCTACATGAATTCCTTTGGCTTGTGCAGATGCGATCGCTTGTTTTACACGTAGGCTAATGGTGTTAGAGTGCCCGGATATTGTGCCATCTATATCAAGAACTAGTAGTTTAATGTCTTGTGCAGCTATAGCCTGATTACCTGTGGATACCAAGTTATTAGCAGAAGCGTTGTGCATAAATTCCCCAGATTTTAACTCCCAGTAAGAGAGTAGCAGGCTCTAGTAGGCAATGGGGAATATTTGCAGCGAAGTACTTTGTCAACGTTGCGTAGTCAGCACTTTAGTGCTGAGAAAATCAGGACTAAAGTCCTGACTACGAATTTACTTACCATTAATTTCAACTTGACATGGTTTGTAGTTAGGACTTTAGTCCTAAAAAAGCGATTTATAGGTATAGTAGGGTGCGTTAGGATGAAATACGTAACACACCATCATCAAGGATTTGGTACGTTACTTGACATGGTTTGTAGTTAGGACTTTAGTCCTAAAAAAGCGATAAATCGCTTACTACATACTAAGCATTGTTTGCGTGGTGAACCACTAGTACAGCATGGCGGAAATAAACCCACCATTATGAACCTTGAAACAATCATCATTTGCAGTCTTGAGAAATGGTAGGCGTATTTACGCCACCTGTACTAGTGCATTGTGGAAATTTTGATGCTGAAAATTTATCCTATCTTATAGCCACAAAAAAAACCGAATTGTTAGATAATTCGGGTTGATGTTTCCGACTAATTTACAAAAAATTAACCTAACAGAAAGTCATGAATTTGAGGTTTTGAAGCGATTTTTCTTGGTTTGTAATAGTATACCTACTCCTGCTAAACCAATTCCCAGCAATGCAGAGGGTTCAGGTACTGATTGAGATCCTTCGGTATAGTTATATATTACTGTGAGAGTGCCATCAGCAAATGTATTAACTACACTTTTGACGTTACCCGATCCTATCACTCCTGACTGAGCCAGAGCTGAGAACAAAAAGTTCCGATTTCCATTACCAATGAAAGATTGGAATAATGAACCATTAGTCAAAATTTCGCTAGTTGAATCACTAGCTGTCAGGGTTGGAGTCGATAAACTATTCCCTGCTCCAACTGATAATAAACTAGATGATGTAAATGGATTCAGCGATAACAGTCCCTGATTACTTACTGTATCCACTAAATCGACTTCAGCGCCAAGCGACAAGGTGAATTTACCATTGGTAGTGCCAGTGTTTGTAACACTAGCATTTCCAGTTATATTACTTGTAAAATCTAGCTCTACAGAATTGAGAGTACCAAGAGAGGAGTTAAATTGTTGGACGCTAAGTGGTGCATTAAGAATGTCTGTCTGCTGAGAAGCTATAGAAGCGGTGTAAGATAATGAAGCGGCGTTAGCGGCACCGGCTGTGGTAACAATTCCGGCTAAGGTGGTAGCTGCAGCTACAGTAGTAAAAAACTTGCTTGTCATAGTAATGTTGTTGTATTAAAAAATGATTGCTAGATTTCTCCTTTAGTTCTAACTCTTGATTCTCCATTCTAGTCTTGACATATTTACTTAACTTTTAATGTATAAAACTATATATAAAATAATTGCGACACACACGCCTTTGGGTGGTTGTATATAAATTTTTCTTGAAGAAGAGTTATTAGATGCTGGTAGAATCTACAATAACAGACCAGTTTTTATGAGTCCTCAGCGTCTTTACTGAAAATTTACCTTTGCAAAGCTTTGTGAACTAGGGGTTAGAGAGTATCTAGCTGTTTTTACTTAAAAGCTGAAATTAGACTCCTTCAGGGATGGAAGCTTCTGGCTAAAATGAAAATATGTCTCAAACTTCCGATTCTGTAACCTCAACACACCCCACGTTCATCCTCGTAGATGGACACTCGTTGGCTTTTCGTTCATACTTCGCTTTCGCCAAAGGACGAGATGGCGGATTGCGGACAAAAAGTGGTATTCCTACGAGTGTATGTTTTGGCTTTCTCAAGTGTCTGCTGGAGGTAATAGCGACACAACAGCCACAAGCAATGGCTGTAGCCTTTGATTTGGGCTTGCCAACTTTCCGCCATGAAGCTGATGATACTTATAAAGCGGATCGTCCCGAAACGCCTGAAGACTTTATTTCTGACTTGAAAAATCTGCAGGAGTTACTCGCAGGCTTTAATTTACCAATTTTCACGGCGCCTGGTTACGAGGCTGATGATGTTCTGGGAACCTTAGCCCAAAAAGCTAGTGTGGCTGGGTATAGGGTGAAGATTTTAACAGGCGATCGCGATTTATTTCAACTTATCGACCTCGATAAGCAAATCTCTGTTCTCAATTTTAGTCCAGATGCCCTGAAGCGCTCCACAAATAGCATTACTGAATTTAGAGCGGAACAAGTTAAAGAAAAATTAGGCGTTTTACCTTTCCAAATTGTCGATTACAAAGCTCTTTGTGGTGATAAATCAGATAATATTCCTGGAGTTAAGGGAATTGGTGAAAAAACAGCCGTCCAGTTACTAAATGCCTACGGTTCTTTATTCGGAATTTATGCTGCATTAGATGAAATTCCAGGTGCAACACATAAAAAATTAGTTGCAGGTAAAGAAGATGCTGAAAAATCTCGCTATTTGGCAAGTATAGTTGTTGATGTTCCGCTAGAAGTTAATTTAGAAGATTGCAAATTAACAGGTTTTGACACTAAAGTTCTGATACCAATTTTAGAAAAATTAGAGTTAAAGTTATTTTTAGCAAAAGTCAACGAACTGCAGCAACGGTTTGGTGGAGTTGTAGAAGAAACAGCAGAAAAACCCAGCATTGATGAAGATGATGATATCTCATTTTTTACTGCTGCTGATACCGCAGCAGTTCCCCAAAAACCTGATTCTCCTATTCAACCACGCATCATCAATACCCAAGAAAAATTAACTGAGTTAGTTAATCTGTTACAACAATTTACTAACCCAGAAATACCGATTGCTTGGGACACGGAAACCACTAGTTTAGAACCAAGAGACGCTGCATTAGTGGGAATTGGTTGCTGTTGGGGAAATCAACCAAATGAAGTCGCCTATATTCCTCTTGGTCACAAAATAGGGGAGAATCTAAATCTAGAGTTTGCCTTAGAAACACTACGTCCAATTTTAGAAAGTGCGGATTATCCAAAAGCTTTACAAAATGCCAAATTCGACCGATTAATTCTGAGGTGTCAAGGAATTAATTTGGCGGGAGTGGTGTTTGATACTATGTTAGCCAGTTACCTTTTAAATCCAGATGCTAGCCATAACTTAAGTGATTTGGGGCTGCGTTACTTGGGTTTGAAGGCAAAAAGCTATCAAGATTTAGTTCCTAAAGGCAAAACCATTGCTGATTTAGATATTCCCATTGTAGCAGATTACTGCGGTATGGATGTTTATTCGACATTTGGATTAGTGCCGAAATTACGCGGGGAACTCGAACAAATTCCCACTTTATATAAGCTATTTTTGGAAGTAGAACAGCCGCTAGAAGAAGTGTTAGCGGAAATGGAATATCTGGGAATTCAGATTAATTCAGATTATTTGCAAGAACTTTCCCAACAGTTAGGAATAGATTTAGCAAGGTTAGAAGAACAAGCTACGGAAATAGCTGGGGAAAAATTTAATTTAGGTTCTCCCAAACAATTGAGCCAAATATTGTTTGAAAAATTGGGATTAAGTACTAAACATTCTCGTAAAATTCAAACTGGTTATTCTACAGATGCAGCAACATTAGAAAAACTGCAAGAAGTTGATAATACTGGTTTTGTTGATGCCATTATTGAGTACCGCACGCTAGCAAAATTAAAGTCTACTTATGTAGATGCATTACCAGCATTGGTGCGTCCAGATACTCAACGAGTGCATACTGATTTTAACCAAGCTGCGACATCCACAGGTAGGTTATCTTCATCTAATCCAAATTTACAAAATATTCCCATCCGCACAGCTTTTAGTCGCCAAATTCGTAAGGCATTTTTACCAGAACCAGGCTGGTTAATGGTGGCTGCTGATTACTCACAAATTGAGTTAAGGATTTTGGCTCATTTGAGTCAAGAGCCAGTATTAGTTAAGGCTTACCAAGAAAATGAGGATATTCACACCGTCACGGCGCGGTTGGTATTTGAAAAAGAAGACATCACAGCAGATGAACGACGGTTAGCAAAAACCATTAACTTTGGCGTAATTTATGGAATGGGAAGTTTAAAATTTGCCCGTTCAACTGGTGTAGATAAAGAGAATGCTAATGAGTTTATTAAACGATTTAACAGTCGGTATCCCAAAGTATTTGAATATTTAGAGGGAGTCAAAAAACAAGCTATATCCCAAGGTTATGTAGAAACAATTCTCGGACGTCGCCGTTATTTTGAGTTTACAGTTGACAGTTTACGCAAATTAAAAGGTAGTAATCCAGAAGATATTAATCTGAGCAAATTAAAGAATTTAGGTGCTTATGATGCGGGTTTACTTCGTTCCGCTGCGAATGCACCAATTCAAGGTTCTAGCGCCGATATTATTAAAATTGCTATGACGAGAATGCATAAGATTTTAAGTAAATATCAGGCGCAGTTGTTGTTACAAGTTCACGATGAATTGGTGTTTGAAGTTCCGCACCAAGAGTGGGAAGAATTGCAACCGCAAATTAAATCGGTGATGGAAGATGCTGTAAAACTAAGTGTCCCTTTAGTGGTGGATGTGCGTGCGGGTGAGAATTGGATGGAAACAAAGTGATGATTGGACTTGTTACATAAATGAAAAAAAACGAACCCCACCCCGCTTTTGACTAACGTCAAAATCTCCCCTCCCCGCCTGCGGGGAGGGGTTGGGGGTGGGGTGTTAGGAGACTTTGGCAATATGTATATTGATCATGATCGCTTGTTTAAGGAACTCCTTACCACTTTTTTTGTGGAGTTTTTAGAATTATTTTTGCCAGAATTACTGGTTTATATAGAACGGGATTCTATAGAGTTTTTAGACAAAGAAGTTTTTACTGATGTCACTGCTGGAGTACGTTATGAAGCTGATTTAATTGTCAAAGTCAAATTTCGTGGACAAGATACTTGTTTTTTGATTCACGTAGAGAACCAATCGTATAAACAGCAAGACTTTGACAAGCGGATGTTTCGCTACTTTGCGCGTTTGTATGAAAAATTTGATTTACCTGTGTATCCGGTGGTTTTATTTTCTTACGATTATCCCAAAACGCCAGAACCAAATTCACATCAAATAGTATTTCCCAATAAAGTAGTTTTGCAGTTTAACTATGATGTTATTCAATTAAATCGCCTGAATTGGCGAGATTTTGTGCGTCAACAAAATCCGGTAGCTAGTGCATTAATGGCAAAAATGAATATTGCACCAGCAGAACGCCGCCAAGTAAAATTGGAATGCTTGCGTCTGCTAGCAACATTGCGATTAGATCCCGCACGGATGCGGATGATTTCTGGGTTTATTGATACTTATTTGCGGCTGAATGCGGAAGAGCAAAGGCTGTTAAAAGCTGATCTTGTTACCATAGAACCAAGAGAACAGGAGGTAGTTATGCAAATCGTTACAAGTTGGATGGAAGAAGGAATTGAACAGGGAAAGGAACAAGCAACCCTATCCCTAGTCATGCGCCAACTTCCTCGGCGAGTTGGTACGCTAACCCCTGAGTTAGAACAGCGTGTTCAGCAGTTATCGCTGACACAGTTAGAAGATTTGGCTGTGGCTCTGCTAGATTTCTCTTCTGTAACAGATTTAGAAGCTTGGTTACACTAAATGGGGCATGGGGCATTTCCCCCCATCACCCCATCACCCCAGTTTATTGAGGGCGACAAAATTTGCGATCGCTATCTTGTCCTGGTTCTTGCCAAGAATAGGCAAAATGGCTGACTCCCTTGAGTTGGGGCGCAAATTGTCGCAGTGCTTGCATTTGTACTTCTAATGGGGGACGATTACTAACTGATTCTCCCCACTTGCCGGCTAAAGCTGGTATTACCTGTGTACCGGGTTTTGCCATACTCAGAACCCGTTGTACTTGCGCCACAATACAACTAACGTTACCACAATTTCCATAAGACATTGGGTGCCATTGTAAGGAAGTAGGGAAGCGATCCCAAGGTTGCAAGCGGGAATCATACCCTTGTCCTACAGTTTGGTTTCCCTCTGGGAAAAACACCACGCCGGCGGAAATACCTTGCTGTTGTGCTGGGTAACTAGCTAGGTTGACAAAATCTATGATACCTTGCATGGCATGGGCTACGGCAAGTTGCCACAACTCGGATTGCAAAAGTGGCTGTTTGTCAATAGCACTCAAGATTGACTTTTGTCCTGGTTGTGAAGTCTTACCTTGCCAAAGGGGTTCTGCTTCTTGAGGATAAAGTAGATCGACTTCGGCTATATCGCCTGCGGTGACGTATCCCTTGCTGAGAAAGCGGCGAATTAAATCTAAGCCTTTGTTATTTTGTGCCCGTTGAAATAAAGCTGATTGGGTGGCGTCACTATATAACCATAAATCTGTCACTTTGGTGGCGATGGAATCACTACCGGCTTGTCTGGGATAGCGCACATAGTCAAATAGCAACCCATCCGGGCGACGGCGTAGCACTTCCTGTACCATTTGGTAATAGTCGCGTTTGGCTTGGAGGTTATAGGGATCGATAAATACTTGGCTGCCATTATCTACAACATACAAGCTAGTTTGACCCTTGCCATTGCGAGCGATGGCTGCTTCTCTATCTCGCCGCAAAGCGTAGCTATAGCCGAAATTTGTCGTAAACATCCAGGCGTAAACTTTCAAACCCCGTTGTCGCCCTTTTTGAATGGCGGCGGCTAGCATATCAAATTTTTCTGTACCTGGGGCGCGAATTACCGAAGGCCAAACCGTGGAATTAGTGGATTTGGGCAATAGTACCTGCCCACTATAAAACACTTCCAAATAAACTTGGTTATAGCCACGGTTGACAATTCGATCCATAATTTTATCGATGGCTCCCGGTTGAATGTCACAGGGATACAAACGTAACCAAATGGCTTGAGTTTGTGGCCAAGTATGATGACGGCATTCTTGTACTTCTTGTCCGTGTTTTTTTAACAGATGCTGGTAGCGAGTTTGGGCACCTTTCTCACCTTTTAGTGCTAACAGACGTAACTTTTCTTTTGTTTGCGCTGCTGCTGATGATAGCTGACAATATTCTGTTACTTGCGCCCTTGCTGGTTGGCTGTCAAAGTTAGGAATCAACAGACTACTGGTGAAAACGACAGCGAATAGGCGTCGCCAAAATAAAATTGGTTTTGCAACGTTCACGGGACGGATAGACATAGGGACTTCCAACAAATAAATTATCCAATCTTGTGGGGTGGACAAGATGTCCACCCCTGGGTACGGGCGGGCGAGACGCCCACCCCACAATAAGTAATTGAGTATTTTTTTATTTGGAAGTCCCATACATAAAATATAGAAGGACAAAAAAATCTTCTACCCCAAGTCAGATAACTTAGGGAAACTTGTATCAAATTTTTTAATTGTAAAATAGGGATTTCCCAGCTTAGTTTTGTAAGACGCCTAAATTTCTATTTCTGTCGGCGTATTTTTTTTTGATTTAGTTAAGTTCTAAGGAGATAATCAAGCTCTGTTTAAATTTACTTGTAGTTGACTTGATAGTCAATGACTTGAGTGTGGCATTTATATGACAAAATTCAAGATTTAAAACTACTAGCCTAATTCCAAAATTGGTTATACAAATTTCAAACCAAGACAGATACCATGATAGAGACGTTTATTGTAACGTCCCTATCAGTTATCCAGGCGTAGCAAAGATTTATTTTTGACTTTGCTTCGCGGTTAGTTACGCGCCACGCTGCAGCGCCGTCTCTACCTGTTGTAACTCTTTTTCTAAGCGATTTTTGAGCTTTTCTGGTATGGGACGATTAGGATAGGAACTATAGTGTCCCGCTAGGGAATTGATGGCTGTGCGGATGGTTGTAAAGGAACCTAGAGAGGAAACAGTATTACCCCGCTGGTAGCGAGCTGAAAAGTCATTTATTTTTTGACGCACTTCTGCTTGAATTTCAGCTTTGTCGGGCGAATCTTGTGATAAATTCAGAGCATTTCTCATGGTAGTGATTACAGTCAAAGTGTCTTGACGATAATCTCCTGTCAAACTATCCGGACTGCCAGAACAACCCATTAAACCAATGGTGACAACTAAAACCAGCGCAAGCAGACGCGACCAATAGCGCTTCATCTAAAAACCTCCGGGAGTGTGGAAACCGTGTGTCTTCAGACCACGGATGAAACACGACACGGCTAATAAATTAGCCGTATCCATTACTGCCTTGGGGTTGCTCGACTCGGTGTACTTTTGTAATGCACGACAGATGGGACAGTTACCATCTCAAGCTTCACAACCCTGTACACATAATGGTTTTGCACATAAAGTGCCTCGCTTTCGCGGTAATGTTAGCCTCGACAATGTTAAAGGTCGGTAACTATCCAAACTGCACTGACTTAACCCTTGTACATCTGTTTAACAGTTCGGTTCTAGAGCATGGGACTGGCTACGCATCCCATGCTAGGTCTTTAACTCTTACCTTTAACGTAGTTCAGTTAAGAACTTAGTCTGGTAAGCTAGAGCTTCAGTTTTTGGCTGAAGCCCTCGGTTTGAAACCGAGGGTGGCTTACAAGCATTTAGTAAAACAACGCATAAATCAAAGTCCATCCTATCCTGGATTGGTATCCTGGGGATCAATTAGTGGTGAGTGGGGATGGGGGGAGAATAATAACTTCTGACTCAGCACTCAACACTGTTTGATAAAGAGTATTTCTTTGTTGGTAAGGTCTACCTAAGGAAGCGATCGCATTTTGCAAGGTTTCTACTTCCATACATGTACCACCTACAGCACCAGCCATTGTCGATATATGTTCTTCCATTAAGGTGCCACCGATATCGTTGCAACCCCACTCTAAGGCTTCTGTTGCTCCCGCTAGTCCTAGTTTTACCCAACTGGGCTGATGGTTGGGTATCCAATTTCCTAGGAAAATCCTGGCTACAGCGCCGATTAACAGCGCATCTGTCAAAATTGGTTGTTCGTGCCCGACTCGACGACGTAAGGCTTTAGGCGCTTCTTGTCCGACAAATGGTAATAAAATAAACTCAGTAATTTTCGCTGGATAACCTTGATTGACGGCGGTTTGTTGGAGCGATCGCAATTTTTCTAAATGTTCTATTTGCTGTTCTGGTGTTTCAATATGTCCGGAAAGCATGGTGCTAGTGGTATGCAAGCCTAATTTATGGGCTGTACTGACAATTTCTAGCCAAGTGGCTGTGTCAATTTTTTCTGGACACAGTATCCGCCTTACCGCATCATCCAATACTTCGGCTGCTGTTCCTGGCATTGAGCCGACGCCAGCATCTCGCAACGCACTAATTACATCAGCATACTCAAGTCCGTCAATTCTGGCGATAAATTGCACTTCCTGGGGCGAAAATGCGTGTAAGTGGATGTGGGGAAATTCCTGTTTGATGGTTTCTACTAGCTTGAGGTAATAAGCCAAAGATTTGCCGTTGATTTGCGCTTGTGGATTCAATCCCCCCTGCATACATATTTCTGTTGCACCGCGCCGCACTGCATCTGTAGTCTTTTCTAAAATTTGTGCCCAATCTAACCAGTAAGCTCCCTCGTCACCATCATCGCGACGGAATGCACAAAAACTACAATGTTGCTCACAAATGTTAGTAAAGTTAATATTGCGGTTAATGACGTAAGTTACCGTATCGCCTGCTTGAGTGTAGCGGAGTTTGTCAGCTGTGGCGCGAATAGTGGCGATCGCCTCTGGGTCTGTTTGTTTTAACAATACCACAGCCTCTTGGGGAGATAAATCGTACCCCATTAGGGCACGGTTGAGAATCACATCAACAGTTTTAAAGTTCACAGCGCATTAGTCACAACCTAGTTACTTCTACTATTTTGGCAGGAAACCGTAATCTCAATAACCTTGCATACATCTTGTGATGAAAATTTTGTGATTAAAGTTGCAGTTATTTCTCTAATTTATTGAGTGGAATTAGCTTTGTTACTCAGTAGGTTTTACTGCATCAATTTGTCAGTAATACCAAAATTTACTGTGAGTTGATCTGGCTTATTTTTGCAAGATACGTATATTTTACATGGTTGTTGTTAATCAACTCAGGATAACCTGTGCATGGTAGATACTGGAGTTGAATATTACCTACTTTAACATTTTTATTCAATGAATGTCTTGAATTTAGTAAGTAAATAATTTAATTATATCGCCATGATTTTCTCATAAATAAATGAATAATACACATTCCTCAGATAATTACCAGCGCATCAGTCAAATGTTACCTGCCATGAAGGGAATAGCTATATTAATGGTTGTGATATACCATCTTTGGGGATATAGCAAAGGCTGGCAATCTTTTTCGCAAATATTCATAGCATCTACAGCACAGGGATGCAAAAGTTTAGTAGAGAGTTTACTAGCTACTTTATGTCTAATAGGAGAGCAAGGAGTTCATTTTTTTTTGATTGCTAGTGGTTTTGGATTGAGTGCATCTTGGTGGCGTCAATTTCAAGCATCTGGACAAAATCCACATTCTTTTGCTGTGATACCTTTTTGGCGGCGGAGACTGTCGCGGCTATTACCTTTATACTGGTTAGCTAATATCTTGGCTGTATTTCTAGCCCTGTTTATGCCTGATTGGGTTCCTTATGGGCGAGAAATCTTTTCACAAGATAGTATGCAAATAGGGTTAGCTATTATCGCTAGTTTGACAACTGTTCGGAACCTAATTGCAAAATACTATTTTTTTCTCAATGGTGCTTGGTGGTATATTGGGCTATCTATTCAGCTTTACTTAATTTTTCCTCTATTAATTTGGTGCGGTAAACGTTGGGGATGGTCTCAATTACTGGTTGGTTCTTTGGTATTTTCTTTAATATATCGAGCTTGGATCGTAGCTTTGTCATTGGACGAAGCGACAACTGATAGACTCTTAAGAGGAGCTTTATTTCCGTCACGTCTGTTTGAATTTGTGTTTGGTATAGTTCTCGCGATTACTCTCGTGAAATCCAATGATTTAATAAACGTAAAGAGTCTTAATAACCTCTACTTGTTATTCCAAAACTTTGTAATGGAGCGCCGTTGGCTACGATTGCACATTTTTTTGTGGGTGTTAGGTTTAGCTTGTCACTGGGCATCATCTGATACCTGGGTAATTTTGCGAGTTCCAGCCGATGCTCTCATGGGAGTGGGAGAATTTTGCGCTGTTTTTCAAATGATGAGTATGGTAACAATCAGGAAAAAATGGCTAGAAATTTTAGGAAATTATTCTTACGGAATTTTTCTGACTCACATGAATATTTTTATAGTAACTTGGATAATGCTAGGTACTCTAATTTCGTTTTACTGGTTGCGTTTTGCTTTAGTAACTATAATTACCTGTATGATGGGAGTAATTTTTGAATTTTGCTACAACTGGATGAGCAAAAAATATAGTTCTTCAATACCTGTGATGCCAAAGTATTAGTTAGTTAAATACCAAAATTGTGTTTTTAACAAGATTAAAAGATCATCTGTTCTGTATTTAATTTGCACCCTCGACGCGGGCAGGATGCCCGCACTTCAATAATTTGAATAAATCAGAATATGCAAATTACAAGATTATCAGCTTAACAGAGAACAAGTAATAAATCTTTTTTTGTCGGACTATTTGCGATTACCTCTGTGTGGACTGTTCACTTTTAACTCTGGACTCAGAGAAACGAAGTGGAGGGTATTTAATTTATAAATTAAAAATTTTGCGATTATGAATAAAGGCTTAAAAATCCGTAAATTCCCCGTGGACTTTTCTCTGGAGTGGTTGCTACTCAGTGCGATCGCTATCTCAATATTACTACGAATTCTGAATTTAGGTAGCCGAGAATTTTGGTATGATGAAGTTTTATCATTACTTCTATCTACTGGACAAAAGGGTGCCTACGATACTCCTGGAGATGCACCAGTAGTTTTAGCACAATATACATCTTTATTGAGCTTACCTGTTGAAGCAGGTTTGCGTGATTTTTTCCTCACTCTAAATCAGCTAATTCGCAGTTTGCTGGGAGGAGAACCGCATCCACCATTATTTTTTGTAACGCAGCATTTTTGGTTGCGTCTTTTCGGTAATAGTGAAGCTGCAATGCGGAGTCTTAATACCTTATTTAGTATTGCAGCTATAGGTAGTGCTTATGGTTTGGGTAGACTTTTGTTAGGACATCGTGGAGGATTATTTTTAGCAGCATTACTGGGAATTAATCCATTTTATTTATTCCATTCTCTCAATTTTCGGATGTATGCTTCCCTAGTTTTATGGACAATACTAAGTGCATGGGCATTACTCTATCTCATAGAACAAGGAGATAATTTAATTTACAAAAATCGGCGTATTCAGTTGTTATGGAATGCTCTTTTAATTGGCTCAATCGCAGCGGGTTTATTGACATTTTATTTATATGCTTATTGGGTAATTTCATTAGCAGTATTGGTACTTTATCGAGATAGAAAACATTGGTTGCAACATGGGTTGCGTTTGGGTGCTGGAGTTTTATTGACAATTCCTTGGGTGTTATGGGGTACTATTAAGCAACTGAGAAATGCTGATTTGAAACGGTTTGGCGCAGCGCCAGAAGTTGGATATGCTTGGTTAAACCATTTGCAAGATGTTGTTCAAACTTTGGGTACTGACTTACTTTTAGGGGACTGGGTAACGAGTCTGGAACCAATAAGTGTAGTCATAGCTGGTTGCTTGGTAATATTGCTAATTTTAACTTGTATTATTAGTCTCTGGCGGAGAAATGAAAAAACCAATTTAGGTGTGGCTTTGATATTAGGCATTTTGCCATTATTTTTAGCTTTGGTAGTAGACATTGCTACGAAAAAATTTACCTTGGGTTTTGGCTGGGGACGAACTATGATTATTATTGTCCCTGGTTGTCTATTATTACTAGCTTTGTGGGTAGAACGGGGAATTCCTGGACAATGGCTTACACCTTTAGTAGCTGGTTTATTACTTGTGTATCTCACCATCAGTATTAGTGATTTTAGCCTACGCCAGCGCTCGGTTTTTGAGCCAGTTGCCAAATTAATTTCACAGGAGGTAAAACAGCCAACATTAATTGCAATGAATTCTAAAGCTTGGGGTCATGTCATGCGTTTAGCTTATTATATTCCACCCAACATTCCCGTGATGCTGCTAGCCCAAAATCCGGCAAATCTCGCGACATCTTTAGAAAATATCCTTAAGGATGAAGCTGGGAAATATTCTCGCATTCTCTGGTTAGATAGTAGCGATCCTGTATGGTTTGTTTTGGATACAAAGGCGGAAGTAGAAAGGGAAAGAAAAAAAACTGAACAAGTTTTGTCACCGCAGTTTCAGCTAATAAAAACTCAAAACCTTGTGGGCACTATGTCTCTCGATGAGTTTACAATTAAGCTTTATAAGCCCTCTACTATCAGTAAAGTAAGTCAGCATGATTTCTAGGACTGGCTCACCTAAATTTTTCTCAAGAAGCATAGCTTAATTTTGGCTGTATTGAGAATAGGATTTTTTTGTTGAGAAGATGCGATTTTCCTGTTGATTTTGATAATACAAGTTGAAATTTCATTGAATAATTCTGGTATTTTTATGCTAAAGCTAAATCTGGATAATTATAATCACCAAAAAATAAACCGAATCTTGTTAGTTTTTGCCATAATTTTGTCATTCATATTATGTGCAGAATTAGCAATTAGAGCTTATAATTTTAATCTTCAGTCTTTAGCTAATTCCACAGGCAAATTACTTAATGATTTTTCTAACAGGTTTGATCAACAAAGAACAGGTATAGAATACCTTTGTTTAAATATTATATATATTATCTGGTTAATAATAAATAAACACAAAATAAGAGATATAACTTTTGTAAAAATACTAAAAAATAGTTCATTTTTTTTGTTAATTGCCTTCATAAGTTATCCAATAACTACTGACGTTAATTTATATATTCACTATGGTTTGATGGATTTAAATGGAATTAACCCTTATATAAATCCTGCAAGCACATTCAGTTCACAATTGTCTCCATTTCTTTACTGGAAACAGACTTCAACTTATGGGCTTATATCTCAACTATTTTTTATGTTTTCCGCTGTTTTTGTTGCCATTATTCCTAGTTTAGGAATTTATGTATTTAAATTAATATGTCTTTTATTCCATATATTAAATGCTTACTTAATCTGGCGACATTTAAAAAACTCTCCTCATAAAATTAATCTAACAACTGCATATTTAGTTAGCCCATTCCTGCTATATGAGCAGGTTACAAATGCACATATTGATGTCTTAATTTCTACAATTTTAATTATTTTAATAATCTTCCTCAAAAACCATAATTATATAGCTGCGTTTTTTACAGCTTGGATTGGTTTCCTAATTAAAACATTCCCAATTATTTTCTTGCCTCTAATTTTTGTTTATTTGATGAAGAAAAAAAGTTGGAAAAGTTTATTGATTGCTACTTGTATCTCTGTAGCTATAATTTTTGTAGCTTATCTTATAGCTTTACCAACAGTCCATGCTTGGAAAAGTCTTTTAAATCCTGGAGTAAAAGAACAAGTCAATGGTTCATTATATTCTTTAGTTACAAACTTACTAAATTGGGAAATTCTAAACTTTTCTACAACTGTACAACAGACCTTATTTTCAAAAATTAAACCTATAATATTTTCTATATTCGTAGTTTCTTATTTGATTATTCTGGTAAAACCATATTTGAAAATAAAATATTCAGAAACTGATTTTAGTATAAATATAGGATGGATTATTTTAATATTATTTATGTTTGCCGCTCCTTGGTATTGCTCTTGGTATTCCTCTGTAATGCTGGCGGTAGTAGCTTTAAACATACATGCAAAAAGATTCGTGATTACTAGCATCGCATTTTCTCTTACAAGTACTGTTGCTTACTATATGAACATATATTTGGATATTTTAACTGTTGTACCAACCTTAACATTACTTTTATTTTGGTTGACGCGTGATATTCAAGCTCATAAAAAATTGCCTATCAACTGATTACCAATTCATAGATAATTAACTAGGATAACATATAAATATGTACATAAGTAAATGAAAGCCGCTAGATTTAAAATCGAATATGATGGCTATATATTCTTCCACTAATTATATTTTTTTCAATGAGTAACAGTAACCATAATTCATTGTTATCAGTACCAACCGGTACTTTACAAATTTCAGAATTGCCCCCTAATAGTTTAGTTCCAGATGATGAAATCATCTTACTTTCCCTAGTAATTCCGACTTATAAAGAGCGAGACAATATCGAGAAAGTTGTCAGCATATTGAGCCAGTTACTAGATGAGTCTATCCCTGGTGAATATGAACTGATTGTAGTAGATGATGATAGTCCCGATCGCACATGGGAAGTAGCACAATCTCTGACAGACGAATACCCCCAACTGCGGGTAATGCGACGCCAAAACGAGCGGGGATTATCCTCAGCGGTGATTCGTGGTTGGCAAGTAGCTAGGGGAAGTATTTTAGGGGTAATTGATGGAGATTTGCAACATCCCCCAGAGGTATTGACACAATTGTTGCGTGAGATGACGCAGGGAGCCGATTTAGCTGTAGCTAGTCGTCATGTGGAAGGCGGTGGTGTTAGTAGTTGGAGTGTGGCTCGACGTATTTTGTCCCGTGGCGCTCAGGTTTTGGGATTGATGATTTTACCTGGGGTATTGGGGAGAGTTTCTGATCCCATGAGTGGTTATTTTATGGTGCGTCGGAGTGCGATCGCAGGTGCAATACTCAATCCAGTTGGATATAAAATTCTCTTGGAAATTATCGGGCGCGGTAAGGTACGAGAAATCGCCGAAGTTGGTTATGTTTTTTGTGAGCGCAAAGAAGGTGAAAGTAAGGTGACATGGAAGCAATATGTGGAATATATACACCACTTATTGCGTTTACGTCTAGCCACAGGTTTCTTAGCTAAGTTCCCCATCGGTAGATTCCTGCGCTTTGGTTTGGTGGGTTTAAGTGGGGTATTTGTCGATATGGTGATACTTTACTTGCTCAGTGATCCTACAACCCTAGCTTTACCGCTGACGCGCAGCAAAATTATTGCTGGAGAAATCGCTATTTTTAATAATTTCTTGTGGAATGACGCTTGGACATTTGCTGATGTCACCATGAAGCAGCAGTCAGGACATCAACGTCTGAAACGCTTTGTGAAATTTAATATTATTTGTCTTGCGGGTTTGGTGTTAAATGTACTGGTGTTAAATCTCATATTTAATTTCCTTATTCCTAATCGCTACATTGCCAATTTAATTGCGATCGCCATTGCGACAGTCTGGAATTTCTCCGTTAATTTGAAACTTAGCTGGCGAATCACTGAAGTAAAATAGTCATATAACAATCCCAATTAGGTTGTGAACAATATTAGCCGTGGGTGTTGACAGTTAACCGTCAACACTTTCTATGAGAAATTTCATAACTCATTGAGAATAGCTATATAGCGTTTCTCGATCTAGTGAAGTATATCAGAGCAAGCTCCTCGCTTGCGGGGAGGGGGTTGGGGGTGGGGTTCTTCTATCTCACTCATTGAGAATAGCTATATTATTCTTGCCATGTGTTTGTGTTAAAAAAAAATCTTGAACCACTAAAACACAAAGAAATGACAAATTTTGCAATACCCAATAATTGGAATACGGCGCTGTATGAGGATAAACACGCTTTTGTCTGGCAATATGGTGAAAATTTATTGCAATTACTTGACCCTCAGCCAGGAGAGTCTATTTTAGATCTGGGTTGTGGTACTGGACAACTGACGGAAAAAATTGCTCAAGCTGGGGCTGAGGTATGGGGAATTGATCACGCAGAGGCGATGATTGAGAAGGCACGACAAAATTATCCCCATCTGCGGTTTAATGTGGGTGATGCGAGAAACTTTCAAGTTGAGCGTCCCTTGGATGCGGTGTTTTCTAATGCTGTACTGCATTGGGTGAAAGAAGCAGATAAGGCGATCGCTTCTGTACACCAAGCCCTAAAACCTGGAGGCCGTTTTGTGGCAGAATTTGGTGGTCAGGGGAATGTGCAGGCGATCGCTCATGCTATACATAATGCTTTAGAGGCGCTTGGTATTTCTGCTGTAGCCCTCAATCCTTGGTATTTCCCCAGTATTGGTGAGTATGCTACTTTACTCGAACATCAAGGTTTTGATGTTATCTATGCTATCTTGTTTGCACGCCCAACTCCTCTAGCCGAGGGAGAAGCAGGTATGGCAAACTGGATTAAAATGTTTGCTAGCGCTTTTTTTGCAGGATTGTCTACTGACCAACAAACACAAGTAATTCGCCATGTGGAAGAGTACTTGCAACCAACGCTTTATCATCAGGGAATTTGGACAGCAGACTACCGACGAATTCGCATTCTTGCCATCAAAGTTTAGATTTTATTGAAACATAATGCCCTGAATTGATGTCCAATTAATTATTCACAAATTGGCTAAAATTCCCACATTTAAAATGGTATCAGCTATGGCTAAAAACAAAGTACCTTGTTATCAATCATCGCTCTCACTACTACTAACCATTAGTCTCACCACAATTTCTCTTTTACCCATTAAATCCACACGAGCGGAAACCGACTCATTCCCGCAGCCATCTAATGCTCCTTTGGAACTCAATTTATTGAACAAACCAATAAAATCTGTAATTACAGCTAACACGATTGACCCAGAAAAATTGACTCTTCCTCGTTTATGGTTAGCCAAAGAAAACACAGAAGGAAAGTTGTTGGATAACTGGATAGCATATCCAGCTTCTAAAAAAGAACCTGGTCGTGTAGACTTGCTAGTGAATCAGCAATTTTGGAGTTTACTAGACTATCTAGAACGTTATGATTTTGTAAATCGTTTGGGTACTGCTGTCAGAAAAGATGGTTATAATCTTCGAGTATTTAATAAGCAGCAAGAATTTTTAGCAGCCTACACCTGTAACTTTAATACGAGTCCTGCTTTATGTCGTATCCAGATGGATGCTCAGAATAAGTTAGGCTTGCGCCGTTATTTGTAAATTAGGGAGTGGAGGATTCGGGTTGTAGTAAGCACTTTAGTGCTTTCAAATTCAGGACTAAACTCCTGACTACGAAGTATATCCAACCCATCTCCCCATCCCCTACTTAAGCCTTGATTTTCATGAATAACGACTCATACTGTTGGGCGCTCGCTGGAGATAAGGGAAGCAAAAATTCACTTTTATCCAGAACTTCACGATTGTTCAGCAAGAGGTTTTGCAATGGTTCCTGAATTTCGGACGGGACAATATTTGTCGCAATTGGTGAAGTCACTTTTCGTCAGCAGAGAAATTTGTTTAGCGATGTTTGGTTGCCAACAATAATCAATCCATTGATATGATATAGGGTCTTTGGCAACACCTGCAGGACGTACCCACAAATCTGTCCACAATGCTGTTCCTGATTGCGGGATAACTGCAGATAGTTGGGGATAACGCCCCAAAACCGATACTACATCGTTAGACCAACCAACTGCTAGCCAAGTATCCCCAAGGATTAAAGGTTGCAAGTAGGTATTGGAACTGTAGAATTTTACTTGTTGGTTTAATGTTCGTAGTTCCTTTTCCAAGTTGGGAACTTGGTCAAGATGCTCTGTATTATAAGATTTTCCTAGTTTCTTTAAAACCAGACCAATCACTTCCCGTGGTTGATTTAATAGAGAAATGTGCGATCGCAGTTCAGTTCGCCACAAATCATCCCAATCCTTTGGCGTCCAACCCAATTCTTTAAATCTATCACGATTGTAAACTATGACTGTACTACCCCAGCGATAGGGAGCTGCCCAGACTTTTCCTTGAGCATCTAGATTACCTTGATCGTTGCGCGTTACCAGTTTTTTCCACTTTTCATCCAAAACTGACCACTGTTTGACTTGTGTCTGTTCTAAAGGTTGAATTAGCTTCTGTTCAATTGCTGCTTTTAGCCAATAATCTCCCAATGTCACTAGGTCAGCTACAGGAGTTTTTTGATCTGGCTTGAATGGTATAAACCTGCTCCATCCCTGTTCATCATTGGCTTTTGGTTTTTGCTGCCAATTTTGTAATTGCTTAAATAAATCCTGTATTTGCTCCACTGGAGCAAACTTTAATTTTACCTTGTTTCCCAAACTTTTGTCAAATTGATTAACTACCTGACTAGGTATAGAACCTTTTAATAACTGTACTTTAATCTGCGTATTCTGGTTCCCACCACAGCCAATCAGCAGCTGTGAAAGCGCCAAGCCACTTGTACTGAGTAAAAAAGACCGTCGATCCATCGATTTGGGATTTGAGATTACACCTAATTTTAAGCAGACAGATACCAGAGACTCAGGAACTGACAATAAAAAAAATTGCCAATTTGTCGCCTGCGTTACAGAAATAGACAACTGATGTGCTTTTAATCAATATTTTCCGACTGATACACCCTACTCACTATATTTGTTTTTGGTAATTATTGACTAATTTTAGTAATTTTTGCCGAAAAATATCATAAAAACCAACTCTTGAGCGAAAATCATCTCAATTAATTCTTTAGTTTATATTTAGATATATTTCTTATTGCTGAATTAAGTAACATATTACAAAAAAAAATATGAATAATTAAATAATTCATAAGTATGCTTAACATTGTCAGTAAATTGAATAACATAGAGTAAACATGCGGATGAGGGTATTAAATGGAGCCATTACAGAAGCAAATCCTGACTTTAAGCGAAAAAGTGGATACCCTCTACCAAGTGATTGAGCAGCTTGATAGTAAAGTATCTCAAGCTATATCAGGGTCTTCTTTAGGAAAAACCCACGCTAGAGATACTTATTCTGACAATAGTGACGCTGTGCGCTACAAATTCAAAGGAAATATCAATTTAAATCCAGAACTGGAACACAAGGATGTCTTGGTAGATGACATTTATGCGGATATGAATCGAGGTGGAGATAAACAGATAACACCAGAAATTCAAATACAACGGCTCACAGCGCAATTAACCGCAGCATACAATCGCATTGCGGCTTTAGAAGAACAATTACTGAGAGAAAGAATTCATTGACAATTAAAAATTTTGGTTAAATCGACTCAACCGCTCAAATTGAGCTTGAATGGCTGCTAAAAGTTGGTTTTGCTGCCAATTTAAGCTGAGATGGGATGCAATAGCAGCACCTCCCGCGCCCATACCTTCCTTGACAAAGCCCTGCTCATAAGCTTGGAGTTGGGGATAGCGAGAATCAGCAAAACTGAGTCCAGTTGCTAATAGAGACGGGGTTCCCCCAGACTGATTTATGCTGCGGGCTAATTCGACAGTACCACCAGTGGAGTCTTCTGCCACCCAACGGGTTGTGCCGACAACGACCTCTTCTGGTCGCCAAGATAAGGCATAATAGTGAGCGATCGCATTAATGAGCGCATAAACTGCAAGCATTTGCGTCCCACCAGCGAGCAAAACACCACAACGGCGACTAGCGGCGATAGCCATTCCCGCTACTACCACTTGCATCGGATCACCCACCCCTGCCACCAATTTTAGCGGATCAATGGCATTTGCAATTGGGGATAAAAAATCTCCCCTGCCGCGCATCTTCTCCAATCCAGTCTGTACCAGCGCCCATTTTTGTTCGTGGTTACAAACTGGATGGCTACTGTTGACTTTGCCCGCAGCTTCAATACCTAAGCCAGTTAAAATTGCCAAAGCTGTGGTGGTTCCGCCGACAACACACTCACCTAAAATTACATAGCCCTGTGGAATCTTGTCAGCCAGCTGAGAACCCCAAAGTAGCCCTTGCTCTAGCAAGTGGTGTACTGTGGTTAATTCCAGCGCCGCACCTAGACTTAAACACCTCGCAGAACTACCTCCCAAATCAATTACAGGTACAGCAGGGGCGTAAGGTAATCCAGCATTAAATAAATAAACTGGCATTTTCAGCGCCTCCACTACGGCGCGGGAAATCAATACAGGCGACGCCCCCGCCGCCAGTGGTGGTAGAGGATATACGGGCTTGTGTTCTGCACCGTAGTATAAAAATTCTGCATCGGCACAAGCAGTATATTTTCGGTCTTCTGGAGTGCGACCAGCCGCTGAAATGCCTGGAATTAAACCAGTTTCAGTAAATCCTAAAACACAAGCAAATATAGGTAAACGACCCTGATACTTAGCCGTCCAAGCTTTACCTTGTTCAATTTGGGTATAAATCCGAATCATAAGTTAGTTGTCAGTTGTATTTTTTGCCACTGACTAACCTTCATAATCCATCAAAACTTGCACCCAGTGGGGCGGACGAGAGATAGGATTTCCCAGACGATCCAACAGTAGCCATGCTGCTATGTGTACCACAAACAAGTAGATAACATTATTGATGACAATCAAAGCGATCGCTCCACCTGAATCAAAAATACACTGGGACTATTCAAGAATCCCAGCTTCAGAAATATCCACTCCGTCATATCTGCTCACCTGGTTAATCACATAAATCCATAAGTCTTCACCTGACAACACAGACAACAACCATACCCGAAAAAATGCCCCCAAAGTGCCTAATATCGTCCCCAAAGTAATGGAAACAATCCACGTGACACGACGATACCATGTTGCCCCTAACAGCACGCCCATGAAAGCATAGGGCATGACAAACAGCAGACTACGAACTCGGCCCCATTAATACCGCCAGCAGTAACCCAGATGTGACCGCTGCCATCCAGGCAGCCCGTTTGCCCCAGCGGAGGTAAACTAGAGCAATGGGCACTGGAAAAAATATCCGTAGCACCGGGCCCAAAGGAAAATAAAAATTAATAAACCAAATCAAACTAGCGGTACTGGCTAAAAACGCCGTTTCCACCATTCTCAAAGGTGCATCAACCTTTAGTTGGGGTTGCACTCTTTGATTGTCAAACTTGAGTGATTATCTTGTTGTCTACCCATTGATTTTGCGGGGTTTGAGATTCAGGGGATGAGCTCTTGCTCTGGCTCATCTGGCAGAGAATCTAAAATACTCATACTTGAAAATTTTAAACTATCATTCTTTCCAAGGCTGACAAATCGGGAATACAAATAATGTCCTGATCCCGTCTAATCAAGCCTTTTTTTTCTAGTCTTGTCAATACTCGTGTCACTGTTTCCCGCGCCAGTCCACTTAAACTACTCAATTCTCGGTGGGGTAAATTGGGAATTTCTGTTCCTGTCTGCCCTTTTTTTCCTTGTCCCTCTGCTAAAAATAGTAACGTATCCGCTACCCGTGACTGACTATCAGATTCGCGCAGGCGCAGTCGGCGATTAATTTGGCGCAAGCGTCGTGCCATTAATTGTGCCAATCGCATACCAGCCAAAGCTTCTGTTTGAAGTAACTTGACAAAATCCTGAGATGGCATACTCCCTATTACGGTGGGAGTTAGGGTAATGACATCGGTAGAACGGGGTACTTCATCTAGCGCCGCCATTTCACCAAACAATTCCCCTTTGCCAATAATATTCAGTGTTACCTCTTTTCCTTCGAGATTGTAGGTACGAATTTTCACCCATCCGTCCACAATAAAATACACAGAACCGCCCCAGTCATTTTCTAGCAAAATCACTTGGTTGGCTGGGTGAGTGCGGGTTACAAAATGGGCAAGAGCTAATTCCACAACAACTTCTGGCAACCCTTGAAAAAAGGGAGCCGAAAGCATCCAGGGATTGGCAGGTGACTGTAGACTATATCGGTCTTCCATTACGAGATGTTTCTTCAAGCTGCTGGATCAACAACAAATATGAGCGCCATTCTAAGCCCTGATAAAAATCAAACTAAACTATGTTACATAAGAAAACGACAAGAGCGTTGTTGAGCAAAAATCATTAACCTATGGGTTTAAACCGAGTAACAGTTTTGCTAAAAGTAGCATTTTACTTATCCCAGTATGGTTCAGGGGCTAGCCGTACTGCAAACATTATTACTAAAAAATCTCGGCAAACAACATTAATGATACTCAAGGTAGTTGAATTTTGCTCAGTTAAAATTTTGATCTAGGCTGTCGGATTTTTTTCTATGTTTTATGCTATGAAAACCGAGAGTTTGCAACATAGGTTATTTCCAGGGTACAAGACTTATTCAAGTAGAATGCTGAGTGACAATGAATACTGAAGCATCTCCAGTAATTGTCAATTAATTTCCATACCAGTTAACGTAAATTTCTAGCTAAGGTATTTTAAAGTGACTTCCCGCCCAGATGAAATTCAAGGACTGATTGCAGACATTGATAACTTACTTGCTAATAATGGCAAGCGCCTGTCTAGGCTTTTGTCTGGTCAGGCGCAAGAAGTCCCTGAGGTTTTAGACCGAATTCGCGACTTCCTTGTCAGGTTAGGAGAAAGTGAGTCTTTAGAAAAAGAAGCCCCAAACAAGCCCCCTGGACAAGGATTGCGATCGCCTTTATTGGCCAAATTTGTTGATCAAGTTAATAATCAGTCTACAGCACAGGATCACCAACCTGCTGAAGAACAAAATCAGATTCTGCCTCAACGCCACAGTGAATTTTCCACTTTGCTTGTGCCTTTACAAGCAGAATTATCAGCGCTGTTGCAAGAAAGGTCTACTCTTGTGCAGGAAATTAGACAGCTAGAGCAAAGGCGATTGCAGAACTACTCCTTAAGCCAGCAGATGGCCAATCAAGAGCAGATCATCTCGGAATTTTTACAGGTGCTGATGAGCCGATTAGTGCCTTCTTTAACTCCATACATAGCACAAAATTCGGCAAACTCCGCTATTAGATCCACCACACCACCTTTGTTAGAATCATCAGATCAGACAGAGGGCTTAACACAGTTGACGAGGGACTTGGATCAACGTTTATTGTCATTAGATGGGACTGTAAATGTTGTATTTGACGCACTACAGCGCAATATTAATACCTATCAAGAGTCCCTATCCCAAGCACTGGCGAGAATGCACAGTCAGGGAATACAAGGCGAACAGTTGATGGCGAGCTTTTTCAACAATTTGACACATTATTTACAGCAACAATCTCAAAGTCCAGAGTCATCTTGGCAGTTCGGAGAAAATAACACAGTACAGCCAGCATCAACCTTGCTTACTAGTGCCGATAGCTTGGAATCTGGAGCAGTACAGCCCGTAATTAATCCAGCGCCACAAGCGGCTAGCAGCACGCAGCAGATAGATACAGTGATTTTACCCCTCACGACCAGTACCGCTGTCACGCCAACGGAATTAAGGCAGGATAAGTCTGAATTAGATGAAGTAGACCAACTTTATGCTACCTTGTTTGGTACTAAAAATGTGACTGACTCCAATCTGGAGGTAGCCCCAACAGTTGTCACAAATGAGTTATCTACTGTTTCTCAATCCCCAGAAGTATTAAATATTGCCGATACTCCCACAGTTGTCACAAATGAGTTATCTACTGTTTCTCAATCCCCAGAAGTATTAAATATTGCCGATACTCCCACAGTTGTCACAAATGAGTTATCTACCGTCTCTCAATCCCCAGAAGTATTAAATATTGCCGATACTCCCACAGTTGTCACAAATGAGTTATCTACCGTCTCTCAATCCCCAGAAGTATTAAATATTGCCGATACTCCTGTACAATTGCCGATTAATCAAGTGCAACCAGTAGATTCGGCTGTGGATATGTCAGATCCTTGGGTTGAGCAAGCAGATGTGGGTCTTGTTGAGCGCAGCAACCCCAATCCACCACAAATACAAGATACTCCTGTAAAACCTACAGATTCATTTTTTGAGTCATGGGAGACATTGTTTTTTGATGAAGAAACAGACCCAATACCACCGATTAGCTTATCTCAGACGCCACCACCACAAGTTACCACCACAGAGAGTTTCATCAATCAGCCAACCGAGGCTGACACAATTACAGCCCTCACAGACCTATTTCCTAACGTCAGTAGTAATCCCCAGGCGCAGCCAGTATCACCCCCAACACCATCAACGCCCGTAGTGACAACTGTTGCCCAAAGATCCGAAGTAGTCATTGACGATGAAGAGGCAGATAGATCTTTAGATAACTATATTCCCGCTTCGCCACAGGAAAATTTGCTCTTACCGGCAGAAAATCAGGTGAATACCGTAGCGGATATTTCTTTAGATGCAGCGCAGTTGCAGCAATTGGATCGGGATTTGGCTAATTTTGATGGGCTGCTAAATTCTCAGTCACTGTCTACAACTAACAGAGATATTGCTAAAGAACAGGCTTCCCCTCAAGAAATGTTGATAGAAAATCAACCCCCCACGTCTCTTGCGGAAGCAGAACAGATAACTGAAAAAACAACCTCAGCCAAAAATTCTAGTCAAGAAAGTTCTTTAACTGTTATTGGTAACGACCTAAAAAATCCCGAAGTTTCTGCCGAAAATATTCTCGATTCTGTCTGGTATCTAGGAATTGATTTGGGGACAACCGGGATTTCTGCCGCCTTATTAAATCGCTCCACTTGTGTTGTTTATCCAATCTATTGGTTAGCAGAAAAACAATCAGGAGCTACTTCTTTCCAGCAATCTTTTCGGTTACCAGCAGAGGTTTATTTGCCTACGGCTTCTGTGCCTCATACAGAAGGAGTTGTTGAGCAGACAGCACCTATAGATATTGCCCAAGACAAAGTGCCTACACCACCTCCCAAGGCGACGGAGTTGACAAATAATCTTTATTCAGCACAGTTGAAACCATATTTACAAGTAGCAATACCCTACAAAAGTACAAGGCAAAAATGGGAACCAGTGCTGCAATTTAATGAATTTTCAGCAGGCCCGTTGATTTGGGTAGTGCGATCGCTCTCTAAATTGCTGTTAACCCTCAAGTCTGATCTTCAAGAGTACTACACAAGGTTTAACCGCTGCGGCTGTGGGAATTGAAAAACCAGATTTTGCTAGTATTATCAATAATATTACAGGTGTAATCTGCACCTGTCCATCTAACTGGTCAGAACAATATCGCTTTAATGTCCGCGAAGCAATACTGACGAGCAAACTAATTAAACATCCACAGCAAGTATTTTTTGTAGAGGAAGCGATCGCTAGTTTACTCAGTGTCCTCGATGGTGCTAACAATGAAACAGTACAATTAAGCGATCGCCAGGGTTTGCGTCCTGTCAACAGCAGCGGACATCCTTTCCTGGGCAATACCCTTGCCATTAATATTGGGGCTACTGCCACGGAAATGGCTTTAGTTGATTTGCCTTCTAATTTAGGGGAATTGACACACAATGATTTCATGCTCCACAGTTTTGCCTATGCTGGTAAGGGAATTGAGCAAGATATTATCTGCCAGCTCCTGTTACCACCAAAATCGCGGCAATCACGCTTTGAACTGCAGGGTGATAGTAAAACTATTACCAGCAATCCTTGGCATTGGCAACCCAGTATTCCTGGTTTAGACCAAATGCGTTGGCATAGTTTGCAATTGGAAGAATTGGAACTACCGCGAGTCGGCGAACCGGATATAACTGCTCGGATTTCCCTCCAGCAACGTCTAGAAAGTTCTTTGCTGGGACAAGCAGTGCTGGATGCGGCGCTAGCTCTGAAACTAATTTTACAACACCAAGATACGTTCACTCTTGATTTGGCTGATCAACGATGGGTACTACAGCGACGAGACTTAGAAAGCCAGGTTTTAGTCCCCTTTGTGCGGCGGCTTAACCGAGAGCTTAACAAGTTGTTAGTGGCTCGTGGTATACCCACAGAAGCAATTAATCAGGCTATTTTGACTGGTGGGATGGCTGCTATCCCAACTGTAAATCGTTGGTTAAGGCAAAAACTCCCCAATGCTAAGATTATTCAAGATTTATATCTTGGTGATAACGGCGCTCCTAATTGTAGTCGAGTTACCTATGGGCTAGCAATGCTGCCTCTACATCCGCAAGTTTTAGAAATACCCAGACAACAGTATACTGATTATTTTCTATTTACAGAATTACTGCGGCTTTTACCAGAACGCAGCTTATCCTTTGGTGAAATTATCCAGTTATTTGAGGGTCGTGGTATCAATACCCGTACTTGTCAGCAACGCCTGATGGCTTTTTTGGAAGGTGAGTTACCTTCGGGTTTAATACCTAATCATCTAGACTCGACTTGGCTAACTCAAAGCTCCCATGAAAATTCTGACTACAAAGCGATCGCTTCTGCACCACTGTTTGAAAAACAAGGTAGTCTCACTTATCGTCCCAATTCCCAACAGCTTTTGTCTCTGCGTCGCTATCTAGATGCTATCAAAGCTAGTACCCAGCAATCTCTGGAGGAACCATATACGGTTAATTTTGCTTTAGAGGTTCCTGCTCAGTAAGAAACTGTAACTTACAGCGGTTTTTACTTATTTGAACCACATTGTAAGGGCACAGCAGTGCTGTGCCCCTACGGTAAGTAGAACGGCGTGAATAATTCAAGGTTTGTAGTGGGGACTTTAGTCCTCTCTTAAGGGCTAGAGCCGCTGACTACAAGCCAATTCAATTAAATTTTACATTACTTAATGTAGTTTGGTTTTTTCTCGCCGACTTACTTAAATGTTGTCTATTTGCCTGAAAATAGCTGTAAAAACTACTCATCTGTTGGCAAATGTTGGCTATTAACATTATTTTTTTTTATTCCCTGAAAGAATACTAAAAATTTAAAAATTGACTTTTAATAACAATATTTTGTAAAGTCTGATTGCTGTATTTTTCCTTTGTCAAAAGAAGTTTATATTGGGATTCAGTATTAACACATATAAATTCAAAAATAGTGTGGTTAAACAATGCAGTAATAAACGCAATTACAAATCATACCCATGACTAATTTTAATAGTTGTACAAAAGGTCGTTTTGTAGAAAACTTAGCCTTTTTGAGTCATCTTGGTGCAGTCAATTTTTCTCAACAGTCCATACATCCTTCCACCTTAAGCAATATAAAGCGATTAATTGATATTCTCGGAGCCATTTTGGGACTGATAATTACAGCTTCGGTAGCGATTTTCGTAGTAATTGCTACTTACTTGGTTGATCCTGGTCCAATCTTTTATTCGCAAATTCGTTGTGGTTTATACGGAAAAACCTTCCGAATCTGGAAGTTCCGTTCGATGATTGTGGATGCTGATCAAACGCAAACATCTAGTAGAAAATCAAGCGCAAGGTCACATTTTTAAATCTGTAGATGATCCGCGCATTACTCCTTTAGGGAAATTCTTGCGTCGTCATAGTTTGGACGAATTACCTCAATTTTGGAACGTCCTGTTAGGGGATATGAGTTTAGTTGGTACTAGGCCACCCACTGTTGATGAAGTGATCCACTATGAACCACATCACTGGGAAAGATTGCGAGTCAAGCCTGGTATAACTGGAGAATGGCAAGCTAATGGTCGTTCTAGCGTCAAAAACTTTGAAACTATAGTCAGTATGGATATTGAATATCAGCGCAAGTGGTCTATAGCTTATGACCTCAACCTGATTATGAAAACTATCTGGGTGGTATTTAACAAAAAAGGTGCTTATTAAGTTTTCATCTCAAATCTCTGTGTTCTTTGCGCCTCTGCGGTTAAATACATTACTTTTATACCGCAGAGGCGCCCAGGTAGCAGAGGAAGAAAAGAGATTTTACAACTCAGCTTAAAAGGGCTAGTGGTCTATCGCATTAATTATGATGGTTACGTAGTGAGCGATTTATCGCTCATTAAAGCACTATACGCGGAGCGTTCCCGTAGGGTAGTGCTGACTACATACCCCTCAAAATTAATGAGACAGAGTAGTAGTCCTCTAAAATACTAACCTTTGACGCCACTACCAGTTTCCGTCGGCACAATGTAGCGTTGTAGAAACAGAAACAATAACATGACTGGCGCAATCGAAATTACTGAACCAGCAGCTACTAACCGCCAGTCTAAAGAAAATGTCCCCGCCAGTTTCGCTACTCCCAAGGGGAGAGTATATAAATTTTCATCTTGGATGACAATTAAAGGCCAGAGAAAATCACTCCATGAGCCGATAAATACGAAAATAGCCAGTGTTACCAGTGCTGGACGAATTGCTGGCAACATAATATACCACCATAAACCTAAATCCGAGCTGCCATCCATACGGGCGGCTTCTTCAATTTCTTTGGGGACACCCATAAAAGCTTGGCGCAGTAGAAAAATACCAAAGGCAGAAGCTAAACTAGGAAAAATCATGCCTAAATAAGTATTTCTCAAACCCAACTGGACTGTTAAAATATACAGCGGTATCATGACGATTTGAAAGGGAATCATAATCGTCGAGACGATCGCAATAAAAATCCAGTCTCGTCCCGGAAACGACAGTCGTGCTAAAGGATAAGCAGCTAAAGCACAAAAGAGGAGATTCAAGGCTACAGTCAGCACCGCCACCAGGGTACTGTTATACATGTACTGTCCAAAGGGTAGGGATTGCCAAACGCTCACAAAATTATCTACAGTAGGTTGACTGGGTAACAGTTGTGGCGGTGACTGCAAAATATTTTCTGTGGGCGATTTCAAAGCCGTACTAATTAACCACAGCAAAGGAAAGAGGGTAACAAGTGCGATTGCGCCCAAAATACCATAAATCCCCAGAATTTGCAGTTGTTTATTTTGGGTGTTGAAATTCATCATTTTGGTTCTAGTTGGCGACTTGACTAAGTCCTAATTGCTAACTCTAAACTCCTTTCCCAATCTGGCAAAATCAGTCCAAAAGTATGAGATAATTTCCGATTATCTAATAGCGAATAGGCTGGTCTAATGGCTGCTGTAGGATATTCCTGGGTGTTAATCGCTATCAAATTCTGTAATTTGCGTTCATTGTGCTGGACATCAAGTGCAAAAATTGCTTTAGCAAAACCATACCAGCTAGTTTTGCCACTGGCTGTTAGGTGATATAATCCGCCTTTAGTAGTTAAAAAATCAGACAGATTATCTGGAGCCTGAGACAAAATTTGGGCTGTAACTTCAGCAATCATGCGGCTCCAAGTAGGTGCGCCAATTTGGTCATCAACTACTCTGATTTCTTCCCGTTCTTGAGCCAACCTCAGCATAGTTAATAAAAAATTTTTACCCCGCAGCCCATAAACCCAACTGGTGCGTAAAATTAAATAAGGCACACCTGTAGATGCGATCGCTTGTTCACCTGCTAATTTTGTTTTGCCATAGATATTTTGCGGGTCTGTTTGATGTTCTTCAGTATAAGGTGTTTGTTGATTGCCATCAAAAACATAATCCGTTGAATAATGAATAACAGCAGCACCCACTCGTTTTGCTTCTTCAGCAATCACACCAGGAGCAATCCCGTTAATTGCCATTGCCAATTCTGGCTCTGATTCTGCCTTATCTACCGCTGTGTAAGCGGCTGGGTTGACAATCAAATCAGGTTTGACTTCTCTAATTGTGCGGCGAATAGTGTCAAATTGAGCTAAATCCATCTGTAAAGTTTCGTTACGCCCTACAGGAATTACTTCACCGATAGTCATCAAAGTACGTTGTAATTCCCAGCCTACCTGACCTGTGACACCTGTTAAGAGAATTTTCATGCAAACACCTCGGCGTCTCGCAGCAACTTACCTGCTTGATCTTTAGCAGAAAGGATTGGTTCAGCTTCAATTGGCCAGGCGATCGCTAAATCAGGGTCGTTCCATAAAATAGTTCGCTCATACTGGGGTGCATAGTAAGCGGTAGTTTTGTACAAAAATTCCGCATATTCCGAAAGTACCAAAAAACCGTGAGCAAAACCTGCAGTTATCCACATCTGTCGTTTATTTTCGGCTGTCAATTCCTTACCAACCCATTGACCAAAAGTTTGGGAGTTTTTTCTCACATCCACAGCTACATCAAATACTGAACCTACTACTACTCTCACAAGTTTACCTTGAGGTTGCTGAATTTGATAATGTAAGCCACGCAAGACATTTTTAGCAGAGCGGGAATGATTGTCTTGGACGAAATGCTCAGTAATACCCGCCTTTTCTAGTAAGACTTTTTCGTTATAACTTTCATAAAAAAAACCGCGATTGTCCCCAAAGACCTGCGGTTCAATCACTAATAAATCTGGAATTTCTGTCTGGATTAACTTCATTTTACTATTCCTATTAACTGACAGACTTGATATCAAGAACTAACAAATAAAAAATATCCAATTATTTTTTCTAGGGTGGGTGTCTCGTCCGCGTTTGGTTACAGGCGAGACGCCTACACCACAAGATAGGATAATTGATTTTTCGAATTTCCCTAATGAACACTAAAGCGCTCACTACAAACAATGTTTAATATCTCACTTTTCTGATGGCTTTGTTTCTCCAACTAAAGAATTAAAATTGGCAGATTATTTATCAATAAATGCTCCTGCCAATGCCTTAAACTGTTGTCTAGTTTCAGAGTATTCTTCATTATCTAAAATTGTCATTAGGTAATGACCATAGCTACTTTTAGCCATAGATTGAGCCAATTGACGCAGTTGGGATGAGTTAATATATCCTTGATTGTAGGCAATTTCTTCAATACAAGCTATTTTCAATCCCTGGCGTTCTTCTAGAGTTTGGATAAAATTGCCTGCTTGATGCAGAGATTCATGAGTACCAGTATCTAACCAAGCATATCCTCGACCTAAAAGTTCTACTCGCAATTTAGCTTGCTGCAAATAAGCCAGATTTAAATCTGTAATTTCTAGCTCATTACGTACAGAAGGTTTGAGGTTAGCAGCAATTTCTACTACTTGGGAATCATAAAAATATATGCCAGGTACAGCATATTTTGATTTAGGATGTAAAGGCTTTTCTTCAATACTCATCGCCCGCCCATCTGCATCAAATTCTATGACTCCATATCGCGCTGGATTTTGCACCTGATAGCCGAAAACTAATCCACCTTTCTGAAGAGTTGCAGCCCGAAGTAGCACTTCTGGTAAACCATGTCCATAAAAAATGTTATCGCCTAAAATTAAACATACAGGCTCGTTAGCAATAAAATCTTTGCCCAGAATAAAAGCTTGAGCTAAACCTTCTGGTTGGGGTTGAGCAATATAACTAAATTGCAAACCCCACTGACTACCGTCTTTTAAAAGTCGCTCAAACAATGGCAAATCATTAGGTGTGGAAATAATTAAAATTTCCCGAATACCTGCTAGCATCAATACAGACAAGGGATAGTAAATCATCGGCTTGTCATAAACAGGCATCAGTTGTTTACTGACAACATAGGTTAGAGGGTAAAGACGTGTACCAGAACCGCCAGCGAGAATAATGCCTTTCATGCCAATTTTAGATTTTGGATTTGAGATTTTGGATAATAAATAGTCACTGTAGACTGTTGTAAGTAGAACGGCGTGAATAATTCAAGGTTTGTAATGGGGACTTTAGTCCTCTTTTAAGGGCTAAATCCGCTTACTACAAGCCAATTAAATTAAAGTTTACATTACTTAATGTAGTTTGGTTTTTTCTCGCCGACTTACTTAGTTTAAGATTTTCTACTTTCATAATTTTGTTTCAGCCAGTTTTGATAAGCGCCTGAACGCACCAGATTTACCCAATCAGAGTTACTGAGATACCATTGAACTGTTTTTAGTAACCCGCTGTCAAAGTTTTCTTTGGGTTGCCAATCTAAATCACGGCTGATTTTGCTACAATCAATTGCATATCTTTTGTCATGTCCAGGACGGTCTTTGACAAAAGTTATTAAAGAAGAGTGGCGGAATTCAGGTTGAGGAGCTAACTCATCAAGAATCGCACAAATTTTTTCTACAACTGTCAAATTTGCTTGTTCGTTTAGTCCTCCAATATTGTAAGTTTCACCAATTTTTCCCTGTTGAAGAACAAGGTGAATTGCCTCACAGTGATCGGTGACATAAAGCCAATCGCGGACATTTTGACCATCTCCATATATAGGTAAAGATTTACCATCTAGAGCATTGAGAATGATTAAAGGAATCAGTTTTTCTGGAAACTGATGAGGTCCATAGTTGTTGGAGCAATTTGTTGTTAAAGTTGGTAATCCATAGGTGTGATAGTATGCGCGGACAAAATGGTCAGATGCTGCTTTAGATGCTGCATAAGGACTATTGGGTGCGTAGGGAGTATCTTCTCTAAAGGCTGGGTCTTGGGGATTGAGTGACCCGTATACTTCATCTGTAGACACATGCAAAAAGCGAAACTGTTGTTGTTTTGATAATGAAAGTTTTTGCCAGTAAAATCTAGTTGCTTCTAGTAATTGAAATGTGCCAACTACATTAGTTTCTATAAAGTCACGGGGACTTAGTATTGAACGGTCAACATGACTTTCAGCCGCAAAATTGATAATTGCATCCGGCTGATATTGGTCTAATAGATAATTGAGTAATTCTAAGTTACCGATATCTCCTTGAACAAAATGATAGTTTGGATCACTTTGTAATTCTGCTAAATTTTGTAGGTTACTTGCATAGGTCAGTTTGTCTAAATTAACTATATTAGCCCATTTTTCCTTTCTAGCCAGAAGGATAAAATTTGCCCCAATGAATCCCGCGCCTCCTGTTACCAATACTGTTGACATATTTTCCAATTTTTCCTGTTTAATTAACTGCTAATTTGATTAAATTATCAATTTTGATAAATACCAATACTATAGGAATCCGGTTTAATTTTTGAACAAAATTAAGTTAGCGTTGCACGTAACGCACCCTACGTATCTGTTCAAAAATCAAATAGTAGTCCTATATGTCTATAGTATTTTTTCTGGTAAAAATCAAATACTAATTATACAACCCACATTCCGCACCCTAACTGTCACAAAGGGGTTTTTACGGAGGATTGTTCTCGATAAAAAGAGTAAAATCAGACGTTTTGGGTTATGAGGTCAGATTTTTTACCGACTCTGGATGAGATTTGAATTCTCAATAAGATGCAATAAAGATTGGCACTTAATTGATAGATAAAAACTTATGATGACTGTGCAAATTTCTGTAATTAAATTATGGATTTTGACGAAAAAGTTAAAAAAATCTGTAACTATTAAACGTAATTAATAGCGTTTATCAATACATTTATAAATAATTTATTGCAGCTATTTGTCAACATTTATAATAGGAGCGACAATCATCTGGCAGAAAACTCAAAATATGTTCTCTGGATGAAGTCATATTTGATATGAATATTTCCTGATTATTTAATTTGACTAAATGTATAGATTGAAAACATTGAAATACCCATCGCATGGTTGGGTTGTTTACAGATTTACCAAGTTGGTTTTTAATTGTAGATTTAGACGCTGATAAGGCGGTTCTGATTTGTCTTTGAGCTAAAGTATATACTAATAGACATAATCCCATTATCATAGCCATAGCTTCAATTCTTTCGCTTGCTTTAAGAAAAATACTATCCGCAAAAAATAAAGGGTCTTTTAAAAAACCGAACCCTCTTTCACAGCTTTGCTGTGCTTTATATTGAGAAATTATATCATCATTACTGAGAGACTTTTCATCCAAAATATTTGTTGCAAGCACAAAACGTCCAGCACTTGTATAAGCTAATTTAATGGCTTTTCGATTCTCGCATAATGTGGCATTTACTTGACAACAAATATCTTGATTATCCTTTAATTTCTTCTCCAAGTAATTAACATTCTCAATTTGATGATATTTTAATTGTTTATTTAAATTTTTTACAGATTTAACAGCCTCTTCTTCAGACTTAAAGTTAGTTAATAACAGTTTTTTGAGCTTGGATAATGCACTAATTTTTGAGTTGGATATCCTCTTTTCTAATTGCCGTAAATCAGATTTTTTTCTCTCAGTACTTTCTACAACTAACCATCTCTGTTCAATTCCAGCATAATTGCTTTTTCTTGTAGCGTAATAATATCCAGTCACAGAACTACTTATAAAATCAGGTGATAATAATGTTGATACTAGTTCTTTTGCCTCTCCTATAGTCATCGGTACTCTAGATAACCACCTCATTCCTGATAATGAGCTTATATTTTTTGCGTTATACAAAGCCGCATCTGCAACCATTAAATTCTCTTCATTTTTTATTGATAATTTTTGCATTTGTTCTTTATATTCTAAAAAGATTTTCGCAAAACTTGAAGAATCTGATTGATTTCCAGATGCCGATTTGAAAAATATTGGTATATCTCCATCTCCCGATGATATTAAGTCTATGATAAATTGTTTCAAATCCGGTCTATGGTCACGAGAATAGCCATAGGTAATCTCAATAGCTTGTGGTGAGGAAGTTCGAGTCTTCTCCCTTGGCGCAGCCTCTCCCTTAGGAGAAGGGGAGACGCTAAGAGCGATGGCGGTTCCCGTCGAGTCGAAACTTCCTCTCCCGTTGGGTGATTTGATTTGACCATTTAATGAATTATTATCAAAAGTTACATCTGGCAATCTAGTGTTGTATTCACCATGTAAGTGTAGTGAAGTCGAATCCAAATGTGACGATTTCAAACTAATCTTGAATTCTTTTATTACCTGACTACTAATAGCTAAGAATATCTCCGTTAAGCCTTTCATAAATAATTTATCCATGACTCTCCCTAATTTATCATCATTTAAATATTCGGCTTTTACTCCCTTTCCGATTAGATATTCACAAGGTTTATCTTGAAAAAACTCTGGAAACATATATAAAGGACTACTGACAAAGCCCAATCCATTTAATATCATTGCTTTTACTACATATCCCGGACTAATTTTTTCTTGTGGGTCTTGACCTACTAATTTATTAATAATATCTACTAAGCCTATGGCATCTATAATTCCTGCGATTATACCTAAATGGTCTATGTTCTGAAATTCAATCTCTTGATCGTTAGACATGCTATTGTTACTCTATTTACAACATCTGCTTCCATTTTCACATTGGATGAACCTAAAAATTTATGTTAGTCAACCAGGTACATAAACATCTCTTTAACCCATCGAATAATTATTGAATTACAAAAAGGGGAGGGAGAGGCTGCCGTCCGCAGCCTCTCCCTCCCCTCATAATGATTATCATTTTCTCTCAGTTGCTACCTAATAGAAGTATTTATCATTAAGTTTTAAAATCTCCCTTCATTTTATAGTTCATAAATACTATTCGCCGACAATTAGTTAAGTACTAATGAACTTGTGACAGTTAGGGTGCGGAATGTGGGATACAAAATAAGTAAAAAGTTAGGTTAAAAATACTTACCGACAAGGAGCTTTTGTCAATACTGAGTACAAGCGGGGTAAGTACTGCGAATCTTCAATCCCTTTGATCAAAGTCTTATATAGCGCTTCTCAGTTGGATGCAATACAAAATTATATCGTCCCGTGTAGGGGCACGGCACTGCCGTGCCCTTACGAGTGTATTGGACTCAACCGATAACCGCTATAAACTCTGTTACCACCCAGCGACTTGGGGAATGCGGAATTTGGTAATTTTTCCCATGCCCCATGCCCCATGCCCCATGCCCCATGCCCCATGCCCTATACCCCATACTTTAATTGAGGAATCAGGTTAAAAAGCTTGTAAAATTTCTTCATCCACAGAAAAATCTACCTCGGTTTTATCCCGCCCAGTTGTCAGATAATCATGATTAAATGAGTCAGCCAACCCAGAAATCAAATCATACTCAGGATGCCAGCCCAATTGTGTTTGCGCCTTATTCACCGATGCAAAGAAATGCTGCACCCGCAGAGGAAAAGCTTTGCGCTTACCGAAATCAAACTTTTTCGGGTCGTAATGGACGATTTTCACAGCATCAGGTGATTTACCTGCGGCTTGTATACAAGCACGAGCTAAACCATCAAAAGTGACAAAGCGATCGCCAGAGATATTATAAATCTGTCCTACTGCCTGCTGATTGCCGACAACCAAAGACATAGCCTTTGCTAAGTCTTTGACATGACCTAGCTGAGTGATATGCAAGCCGTTACCAGGGATAGGAATGGGGCGATCGCGAACAATTCTATCAAAAAACCAGCTTTCTAAATCGTTATAGTTACCCGGTCCATAAATATATGTGGGACGAATGGAGGTAAAAGGCAATCCCAATTGAACAAGATTTGCTTCTGTTTCATGCTTACCCTTGTGACGACTTTTGGGGTCTATAGTATCGCCTTCTACATGGGGTAGTTGATCTGATTTGAGATACACCCCCGCCGAACTCATATAAACAAAATGTTGCAAGCGGTCTTGAAAAATTTCTGCCAGTGGTTGAGTATCAGTAAGTTCACGGCCATTATTGTCAAAAATGACATCAAATTCTTCTTGTGATAACTTTTCCTTTAACTGGGTAGGGTCGGTGCGATCGCCTATAATTTGTGCAACTAAGTGCGACAAAGGTGCTGGACGATTACCACGATTGAATAGTACCACCTCATGTCCTTGTTCCACCAGCAATTGAGTGAGATAAACACCGATGAACCGAGTTCCACCCATAATCAGAATTCGCATAAATTCCCTATTCCTATGTCATTTGTCGTCAAGAGATTAGCGACTGGGGACTGGAAACTAGGGACTAGAAGGACATAACTTCCCCCATGCCCAATGCCCCATGCCCCAATGCCCCAATGCCCAATGCCCCAATGCCCAATGCCCCATGCCCAATCCCCCTTGTCTTTGAGGTTATCAGGTTGCTGTATCCCTCTGGAACCTCTTTTGAGAGAATTACGTCCTAAATTCAACCTGGGGCGCAACCCATTCTTGAAATCACAAGGGAAACTTTTCAGTTAACCTGATAATTTACCTTAAGTATTTTCCACCTATTTAAAGTTAGCTGTGCCCTTGAAATATGCTCTGGTTCATGAGTGGCTGACTCCTAAAGCCACTGGCGGTTCAGAACTAGTTGTGCGGGAAATTCTGAATCATCTTGACGCTGATTTGTATGCCCTCATTGACTTTGAATCCAGTAATCCTGAAAGTTATCTTTACAAACGTCAGATTGGCACGACGTTTCTACAGCACTTTCCCTATGCACGCCAAGGTGTACAAAACTACTTGCCTTTGTTGCCATTGGCGATTGAACAACTGGATTTGCGGGAGTATGAGGTAATTCTATCTTCCTCTCATGCTGTAGCTAAAGGAATTCTGACCACTCCGGATCAGATACATATTTGCTATTGTCATAGCCCTATGCGCTATGCCTGGGACTTAACTTTTGATTATCTAGCCCAAAGCAAGCTGGGAAGTGGCGTAGCTGGCTGGATGACGCGGTATTTACTGCATCGTTTACGCCAGTGGGATGTATTAAGCGCAAATCGCGTTGATTATTTCATTGCCAATTCCCAGCATACCGCTCGTCGGATTTGGCGCTCCTATCGGCGAACAGCAACGGTGATTTACCCACCAGTGAATGTCGATTCCTTGCCATTTTCTGCCCAAAAAGAGGATTTTTACCTGATAGTTTCCCGGTTAGTCAGTTACAAGCAAGTATCTTTAATTGTCAAAGCTTTTAACCAACTACAGAAACCATTGGTTGTAATTGGTACAGGTCCCCAGATGAAACATATTCGCCAGATAGCAAATCATAATATACAAATACTGGGATGGCAACCTGATGAGGTAGTAAAAAAATATATGGCTCAAGCCAAGGCGTTTGTATATGCTGCTTGTGAAGATTTTGGCATTGCTTTAGTCGAAGCGCAAGCTTGTGGCACCCCGGTGATTGCCTACGGTGCAGGCGGTGCCCTGGAAACGGTGCGCGATATTAGCACCTGTGTCGATACAGGCACAGGCATCTTTTTTAGGGTGCAAACCGAGGCGGCTTTAGTCGAGGCAGTCGAAAAGTTTGAAATGTATCAGGGTGCGTTTAATCCAGAGGTAGCGCGATCGCACGCCCAGCAATTTTCTGGGCAAATGTTTGCTGCTCGTTATCTAGATTTTTTAGATAAATGCAACAAACATCAACCGTCTTTGGAGTGATGGTCTGGATTTTTTTACTTGTTTTGTAGGCTTTTGGAAATTTTTCCCCAGAAGCACCTCCTTTTAGCTTTAAGATTGGGACTATGTGTGGTGTGGATTATTAAGGAGTATGATGACTGCCCAGAGCTCACTCCTCTCCGGCAAGCGATCGCGTACTTTCTTAAAACGTGATCAACAGAAAAAGACCCCGAAGATCAGACCCAAAGGTTTATCTTTTCAGGGTTTAAACGGAGAGTTTGCCAAACGACTGTTCGATATTGTGTTTTCTCTGTCGGTGTTGATATTGTTTTTCCCCGTTTATTTAATTTTGGCCTTGCTGATTGCTTTCAGTTCTAAAGGCCCAATTTTTTATCTCCAAGAACGGGTGGGTAAAAACTACAAGCCCTTTAATTGTATTAAATTCCGGACAATGGTGACTAATGCCGATGAAATTCTCATGCAAATGATGGAAACATCACCCGAACTGCGGCAAGAATTTGAGAGCAGTTTTAAGCTCAAAAAAGACCCTAGAATTACGACAATTGGTCGCTTTTTGCGAATTACCAGTTTAGACGAATTCCCTCAGTTCTGGAATGTTTTAATCGGTGATATGAGTGTTGTCGGCCCGCGTCCCTTAGTCGCGGCTGAACTGCCAAAATACGGTTGTCACATTGACCAGATTTTAAGCATTCGTCCGGGAATTACTGGATTATGGCAAGTTTCTGGTCGTAATGACATTCCCTATCCCCGTCGCGTCCAAATAGACCTGCATTATGTCAAATTTAGAAATTTTTGGCTCGATTTATGGATTATATTGAAAACTGTCGATGTAGTGATTATGCCCAAAAATAACGGAGCATACTGACTACTACTCAACAACTACTCTGTGGGGCATACACTACCCCACAGATGGATACAAATTATTCACTAGTAGTCCACCAAAGGAACAATGCTTGGTTTGTAGTTTACCCCTCCTCTAAAGCTTGCTACGCGTAGCGTCTGTCTACGACAAGCACTCGCGTTAAGTGCGTCCCGCACTCGCGTTCGCAGAGAGGACTTTAGTCCTAAAAAAGCGATAAATCGCTGACTACATATTCCTCACTCCTGAAAACAAAATCCTAAAATATTTATTTTTATCTGTTAAAAGATTAGTTTTTAGCTATAGGACTACTATTTGATTTTTGAACAAAATTAGGTATGGTAGGGTGCGTTAGGATGAAATCCGTAACGCACCAAATCCTTGATAATGGTGCCGTACTCAGCGATAACGCACCCTACGTATCTTTTCAACAATCAAATATGATTCCTATAGTTTTTAGCTAACAGAATATCTAAAATTATTTAAGTCTTAATAAAAAACCAAAAATCTATGAAGTTTTAGCAAAGGTGAAAAATTTATCCACAAATCGCAATATTCTTAATTTCAGTTAAGTGGAGTAACTGGTTAAGAAAAAAAATATCAAGTATAATATCAGTATATTTATCTACGTAAAATTTTGATATATTCACAGAATGTTCGTAGATTTCCCATTAGGCAATTTAGTAATTAGCTGCTAGGTTGTATCAATTGGGCTGGAAATGCAAAGAAATATTGTATTGTATCAAACAAACGAGGGATAATTTAAGCATGACGCAACATAAGCGAGCGTTGATTACTGGGATTACGGGTCAAGATGGTTCATATCTGAGTGAGCTTTTGCTAGAGCAAGGTTATGAAGTTCATGGCATTATTCGTCGGACTTCCACCTTTAACACAGACCGCATTGATCACATTTATGAAGACCCCCATAAAGAGGGAGTGCGGTTGTTTTTGCACTATGGTGACTTGACCGATGGTACAACGCTACGCCGCATTTTAGAAGAAGTCCAGCCAACAGAAATTTATAACCTGGGCGCTCAATCTCATGTTAGGGTCAGCTTTGATTCACCAGAATACACGGTGGATGCAGTAGGCATGGGAACACTGCGTTTGTTAGAAGCAATTCGTGACTACCAACGGCGCACCGGAATTGAAGTCCGCTTTTACCAAGCGGGTTCTTCGGAAATGTATGGTTTAGTACAAGCAGTACCCCAAAGCGAGACCACGCCTTTTTATCCCCGTAGCCCTTATGCTTGTGCCAAAGTTTATGCCCACTGGCAAACAGTAAATTACCGCGAGTCTTACAATTTGTTTGCTTGTAATGGCATACTTTTTAACCATGAATCACCCCGACGTGGTGAAACCTTTGTTACCCGCAAAATTACCAGAGCGATCGCGCAAATTGTTGCTGGTAAACAGAAAAAACTCTATATGGGTAATCTTGACGCCAAACGAGATTGGGGCTACGCCAAGGATTACGTGCGGGCAATGTGGTTGATGTTGCAGCAAGACAAGCCAGATGATTACGTGGTTGCTACTGGCGAAACCCACTCAGTAAAAGAGTTTTTAGAACTAGCATTTCATCATGTCAATCTGAATTGGGAAGATTATGTCGAGTTTGATGAGCGCTATCTTCGCCCAGCTGAAGTAGAGTTATTAATTGGCGATTCTACCAAAGCACAACAAAAGCTAGGTTGGAAACCTGCTGTTACTTTTGAGGAACTTGTCGCTTTGATGGTGGAAGCAGATTTGCAAGCACTCGGTTACACTAACCCGAATGGAAATGGTTCGCCAGTAGTGCAAGATATTGCTACTGTTCGTCAACAACTGGGCGCTCTCCACTTCTGATTCACACCGTCGAGGATAAAAATATGACCGCCTTAGAACTAAAAAATAAAAGGATTGTCGTCACTGGTGGGTCGGGTTTCCTAGGTCGTCAAGTGATAGATCAGCTGTTGAAAGCTGGGGCTGACCGTGAGAAGATCACAATACCGCGATCGCGTGACTTCGATCTACGTATTTGGGAAAATAGCCAACGTGCAGTTGACCAGCAAGACATTGTGATCCACTTAGCTGCTCACGTTGGTGGTATCGGTCTCAATCGCGAAAAACCAGCAGAGTTGTTCTACGATAACTTGATCATGGGCACCCAGCTAATTCATGCTGCCTATCAAGCTGGTGTAGAAAAGTTCGTCTGTGTTGGCACCATCTGCGCCTATCCCAAATTCACTCCAGTACCATTCAAAGAAGATGACCTTTGGAATGGGTACCCCGAAGAAACTAACGCCCCCTACGGTGTTGCCAAAAAAGCACTTTTAGTTCAACTGCAATCTTATCGCCAGCAGTATGGTTTTAATGGTATTTACTTGCTACCAGTGAATTTATACGGGCCGGAAGATAACTTTGACCCCAGCAGTTCTCACGTAATTCCGGCGTTAATTCGCAAGGTTCACGAAGCCCAAGTTAAGGGAGACAAGCAACTTCCTGTTTGGGGTGATGGTAGTCCTACCCGCGAGTTTCTCTATTCAGAAGACGCAGCTAGGGGTATTGTTATTAGTACTCAACTATACAATGACACTGAACCTGTTAACTTGGGAACAGGTTCGGAAATCTCCATCCGTGACTTGATTAATCTCATCGCTGAGTTAATGGAGTTTAAGGGGGAAATTATTTGGGAAACTGACAAACCTAATGGTCAACCCCGCCGTTGTTTGGATACTGAACGGGCAAAGCAAGCCTTTGGTTTCACTGCTCAGGTCAGTTTCGAGCAAGGGCTAAAGAATACAATTGAGTGGTATCGTCAAAACGCTAATTAATTATAGGTGGGGCATCTGCCCTACTTATTTTTGAGCGTAAATTATTATGGTAAATTTAGCGCCAGCCCACTGCTGCTTTTTGGCGTGGTTAGCATCTACCAATTATCGCGATTAAAACTACAAATTTTTCCTATATATTATAATATAGCGTTTCTCTGTCAACTGAAGTACAGGAACCCCACCCCCAACCCCCTCCCCGCAAGCGAGGAGGGGGCTATGATCTACCTCATGTGATTAGGAAATGCTATATAAGGTAAGTCGGTGAGAAAAAACCAAACTACATTAAGTAATGTAAAATTTAATTGAATTGGCTTGTAGTAAGCGGCTCTAGCCCTTAAGAGAGGACTAAAGTCCCCACTACAAACCTTGAATTATTCACGCCGTTTTACTTATTGATTAAAGAATATATTAACCCAAGTTGCTAGTTATATATTTAGGCGATCGCATGGGGTAATTTAAGCTATAAAATCCCCTCCAGACAGAAAAGTAGGAGGGGAATATGCTTAATGAAATAATTACCATTTATGCTATCATTGACGATTTGTTAAAAGCGATTGGCCATGATGAAGATTGTCGTCGTGAGGTGAGCGATGCAGAAATTATTACAACGGCAATAATTGCGGCAATATACTTTTGTAGTAATCATAGCAAGGCTTGTAGCTATATGAAAGACCATAATCTCATCCCCAATATGTTAGAGAAATCACGTTTTAACCGGAGATTACACAAGATATCAATGCTGATGAACGATTTATTCCATCAAATAGGCATGATCCTAAAAGAGATAAGTGAATGTACTGAATATCTTTTAGACTCATTTCCTGTACCGATGTGCGATAACATTCGGATATTTAATGTGAAATTAATTAAATCAGAGGAATACAGAGGTTACATTGCATCTAAAAAACGATATTTTTATGGGGTTAAAGTCCAGTTATTAACCACCAGAAGTGGTATTCCAGTAGAATTTGTATTTTTACCTGGTAGCGCTTCTGATGTGCGTGCATTAAACGCCTTACCGTTAAATCTACCACCTAGTAGCGAAGTATATGGTGATTCTGCGTACACAGATTATACTGTTGAAGATGACTTGGAACAAAGCAGTCAAATATTCTTGAAAGTTATGCGGAAAAAGAATTCCAAACGTCAAGATGAACCCTGGAATCAGTATGTTAAGCAACATATAAGGCATTATATTGAAACAGTGTTTAGTAGTATCACTTGTATCTTCCCCAAATCAATTCATGCAGTAACTTATGAGGGGTTTTTGCTGAAACTGCAAGCATTCATTTTTGCATTTACTCTCCAGCAAGCATTTATCGAATGAGCTAAATTTAATACTTTATTCGGATTCTAGACTAATACTTTTGGTTGAGTCAAAGTGACGGTTATGCGTGGCTCAACTGCGACTTTGAAGTACCTGTTCGTACTCAGTAGAAAGTTTGTTTTTGATAACCCGCAACTTGGGTTATT
>CAVYXS010000010.1:0-6024 GCA_963772205.1 uncultured cyanobacterium | reverse complement strand
CCGTTGGAGGCGCGGGTCGGAATCGAACCGACGAATAAAGGTTTTGCAGACCTTGGAGAAGTACGGCTGTAACCAGCTTGTTTTCAATTGGCGCATCGGCAGGCGATGGGTTTCTGCCCGGTGTGTGCCCGGAGGGCCGGTCAGCGTTCTATGGCTTTGCGGCCCATCAAGTGAGGTGGCTGGATGAGCCGGTTCTGGTGCAAGACGGGGTACAAGACGCCACCGCGTGCTAAGGTTGTAGCCGAAAGCCCACTCCCACTACAGCGCCGCGACCAACCGGTCATCCAACCGGGTTCCTCCCACTTCGGTCTGCGCACGCGGCAACGGAACGGGCAATGATTCTCGGATTAACCGGCCAATCCTTGGGGAAAGCTGTTAGGGAGCGCCATTGCTGAGCCCCGGTATGACCGCTTGCGACTTCTGTGAGCAGCCATACCGACGGGAGAAGGCGCCATCCCCAGTATAAGCTCCGCCCTAATACTGACGCTCGTCAGGCGTTATTCTTTTCCCAGGTGAGTTTCGTTTAGGAGGAAGGGCCTCGCTCCGCCTATCCATCTTGACCATGGTGAGCTGGCGGGCGAAGCCCTCTTCGGTACGATTCTGTTTATCCCACTTTCGGCGGCGCAATACAACCTCGCAGTCGATTGGGCCGAGGCCGGCGCTGAAATCATCTTGCGCCACTGCCCGATTTGTGCCGAAGACTGCATCATCGGTCATCGCCACCGCCGCAAACAGGCGCATGATGAACAGCATGATCGGATCGGAATTCGCCGCGGCCTCTGTAACCTATACCGTTTCTAATCATGCGATCTGCATACAGATAGCCCAGTGTATGCTTCGGTAATTGATGCAGTTGCTGTAAATCGATTTTTCCCAGCAAGGGGCGATCTACAAAAGCTTGTTTGCCTTGGGGGGTCAGGCTTAGAAATGCCACAATTTTTTGAAGCGTAGCTGGATCATTCAGAAAACGGGAAAGCTTACCAATGGCAGCGAAATCTCCATAAGGAGATTTCACCAATTCTAGAAAGCTCTCCAGAATTGCCTTTTCTTGAGACTGATTGATGGTTTCTATCATGGGTTATTACTCTAGGTTCGCGTAAATCTTATGACTTTATTCTCAAATTGTCCACATAAAAAATATCCGGAAAAATTTCCACATCGATAGCTGTAGCGACCTGCAATACTAATCGCTCAAACCTGCAATCAAGGCATTTTGTCAGTGGAAGGATAATATTGCCGTTTGGCACGCTTATGCTTCCAAATGTTTCCGGCAGCATTATGGGTTCATTTGCAAATAATGTGGTTTTGAGACCCCTCTTATTTGCAAATAATGTGGTTTCAAAAATGGCTTGTTTGCAGTTTTAACGATTTATGTTTGCAGTTCGCTACAGATAGGTGTTAAAGTTTGTGGATGCCCTACTTTAATCCACCAACTTCAACACTTAGCAAAAGGAGGAATTGCAAAAAATATCTATTTTTTCTCGCCATCCACAATTTGCGATCGTATGATTCGGGTGCTTTCACCCGCAGTTTGATCACCCGCAACTTGAGTTATCATCAAGAATACCTTGAAATCATTCCCCCAAACCTTATCTGTGATAGGTTAAGGTCATGAACAATTTGTCAATAAGTAATAGTGCTTAAAATTTAGCCAAAAATCCGGGTTAAAAACACAATTTTCGTCTGGCGATCGCTTAATATTTAAACCGATCATTCATCCAGTCTCTGAAAAATCAGTACAAATGTGAATCGAATACCTCAGATTTTGTTGATTTTTCAGGATAATTACGAATTGACAAAAGTAATTTAGCCTTAACCTGTCACGAATGCCCGAACCTATACTAGAAGCGGCTTTCAGACATCGACTTCTTAGTACATTTGTTCGCATTGAAAGGGCTGGGTCTGAATCGCCCACTAAAAGAGGACTCTGGTTCAGGATTCTATGCGTAAGTCATTGTGCTTTTACCCCCTGGATGACCAAATTGTGAATCATACCCTGACCAAAAATTAACAACATTTCAAGGGTTATAGTGTGACTTAAAGTAAAAGATTGCCGCGATGGCAAGCTTATCCTTTAATTTGAGTTCTGCAATCTCATACCTTAGACAGTTGCGAGCGTGGTTCATGAGATGAAAACCACTGGAATTGTCCTCAAATTCCATCATTATCAACATATTTAGTTAGAAAAAGTTTAGTGACAAATGGCAAGCTTTTACTTAAGTTTTGACAACAACAGCAAGCTCAACTACTCTGCACAATATTTAGTCAACAAATTTTGCCCCTGTTCGCCCATTTGTTCCAACATCGCCTCAATCTTTTGCATAGCCAGTGGCGACGGCTCGACGTGTCCATTTTAAGAGCGGTTAATGCTGGGATAACTGACACCCAAAGATGCTGCAAACTATGCTTGCGTTAGATTAGTGGTAATTCGGAGTTCACGGAGGAACTTGCCAAATTCTGGCTGTTTGGGCACCAAGGTTTTCTTGATGTTCATTGATTATATTTAAGCTAGACACTGTTTACGTGTGCCTGATTGCTTATGTCAGAGGATGAACCAGTTCAAAATCCAATCACTTTCCGTAATCAGAGGCTGTACTGTGTTAGTGTTTTATACCAGTGGTAAATGCTGGCAATTTCGCGTGATTAGTCCAGATGGGTCAGTGTATGGCTCAGAGATGAGCGGCGACTAGAGGATAGTTTAATAGCCGCCTACGGTAAGCTTTGAGACGGTACAGCACGAGGAATTATACTTATATATTTTTATACAAAAATATTACGCTTTAACTTTAGATACCTTCTGATTTATAGTTTTTTTCAGTATTAAATACTAATACTGAATAAACCTGTATCCCCTGCACGCAAAAAGACCATTGATTTTTATTGTTCAGTGAACATCATAACCAGACTCCTACCAACTTTGAAATTTTGGAGAATGATGTTGCATCGTTTTATAAGTTTGATGAGATCCATATTTTAATTCAGTACCAGGGGGAATGATCATGCACAACCACATCTCGCGCCGGGCGTTCTTCATCGGCGCTGTGAGAGCGGGAGTAACGGGGATCGTCGCCACGTCCCTCTCAAGAACCGGAATGTTCGACAGCATTGCTGCCGCGCAAAGTCAACGTCGGCTGCCAGATCAACCTGCCGCCCTACCCGTTCTTCGACAACCTCCGGACTGTCATGACCGAAGACCTAGCCCTCCTCAACCGACTCGTGAATGCCTACGCACGCACGACTCCGGCTGCGACTCAGAATCCCATCGACTTTCTCTCGCGCTACGTCCCGGTGTACGTATTTGAACAGACACTCCGTCCGTCCGAATCCGATAACCCGTCGCTCTCGACGTTGCTGTGGCTGATGCACCTCGCCGGCTACTTCGGCGGCGTGTGGTTGCGCGACGCATTCATCCGCTTCCCTGTGCTTGGTTCACCAAACCCACGGCCGGGAGCGCCGCCGACCGCGAGTAGCTTCGATACGGCTGTGACTGCGCATCAACGCTGCGCTCACGGCATTTAGCGGCGATGATGCCGGGGCGATTGCCTACGCCGAGGGGAGCCTTCGGGGCGCGCCGCTCCAGGGACTCACCGACAGCTACGGGTACAACGCGGGCTACCTCGACCAGATTCTCACCGGGTCGAAGCCGACGAACGCGAAAGCTCCAGCAGGCTACTTCACCTACCACGACACCGTGCTTTTCGATGGCACCTATGGCATCAAGGAAATCCAGCCGCTGGACAACTGGCGTCGGCGCACGGAGCAAGCCGCGAGCCAACCGGGCAGTCGCTACGCCCAAATTGTCAACGGTGCAGGTGGTGCTGACGCACTCCCAGCAATTCAGTCGGCCGGGGTCGCACGGGGCAAGGCGACATGGAGTCCCCAGAACGTGTTCCTCGCAATCACAAACTACGACCAACCCACCTATAACCTGCTCCTCGTGACCAGTGTGTACTTCCTACAGTGCATACAGGCCACCGGGCTGGCGGCACTTGCAGCGTCAGCAGTTGGGAATGCAGACTGGGCGCGGTCTGCCGTGCGCTCAAATGCGATGACCGTGCCGTATGGAGGCAGTTACGGTGTTGGACTTTTCGACAACACTGGTCAGCTGCCGACATTCACAATTAAATCAGTCTCCTGATCAGCAATTGCTGATTTTTTGGGATGGCGCTACTTATCACCGCTGCTCAGAGCAGAATACTGTGAAAAAAATCCTATTTTTATCGGCTAACCCTAAGAATACGGACAAACTGCGCTTAGAAGAGGAGGTGCGGGAAATTGAAGAAGGTTTAAAGCGATCATGTTACGGAGATCAATTTAACCTGATATCTAAATGGGCAGTGCGATCGCGGGACTTCTACCGCTACATGCTGGACATTCAGCCTCAAATTGTTCACTTTTCCGGACACGGCGGCGGAGAGCATGGCATTGTACTGGAAGATGAAACGGCTAAGGTGCAGTTTTTGCAGACCAATCAACTGGCAGGTATGTTCAAATTATTTGCCAAAAACGAGGTTTGGCATTATTACCTTCAAATCCTTGTAAGCAAAGCTTTTCCCACAACGCCATCATGCCGATATCCGTGTAAAAACCTGCATTCCGGGTCTAAAAAGCCTTGTTCTGTATGGGTTTGATAATTTGCTACATTAGACTTAAAAAAGCCATGTTCGCGTGCGAGTAGCAATGGAACAGGAATGTACGTTAAGCCCAAGATGTTTGCTCTTGTCGGTATACCCATAATATTGCCGTTTGGCAGGCTTCTGACGGGGGGACATGAAAGCTATGATGCAGAAACGATAAGCTCCATAGCTCTTATACCTCGTAAATAATATAGTTTATTGCGAGTTAATCTCATTAATTCTCTCACTCCAAAGTCGGTATAATTTAGCTCGATTGATTATTGATTCCCCTTGCATTATCTATGAAGTAAACCCAATACAGATGGGAATAATCCTTCAGAAAGGCTAAAAAATGATTAAATTGCTGGATAATTGCTGACGTTGTATATTAATACTGGGGAAAATTTTGTATTAACACTGAATCGCGTTATGGCAGACACATCTTCAGATACCATTTGGATTGTCACTGACGAAACTTCTCAAATTTCTATACCTGATGGTACTAAAGGCGGGAGTAGTAGGGGAGGTAACTGGGGAGAGGAAACGAATAGGGAAATTACTGGCAGTAAAGAGGTAGGAAACGCTGTTCAAGTTAGCGCTCAAAAATTAGAGCAAGAAATGACCGGCTTTCTCCAAGTAGTGGGACGTCTGTTTAGTCATGCTGAACAGCAAGCTAATGTCAACTCTCGGATACAACTAGAAGAAATTGAGCTATCGGTAGAAATTACTGGCGAAGGACAAGTTAAATTAATTGGTAGCGGTGCAAAAGCTGGTGGTAAAGGCGCAATTAAGTTAACGTTTAAGCGGCAAGAACCAAAGTAAGATGTCGAAAAATTGGGCGATCGCGATCGGCATTAACCAGTATGATTATTTGCAACCGCTAAACTATGCCAAGCGGGATGCACAGTTAATGCAGGAGTTTCTCCGCAATGAAGCAGCTTTTGAGCGGATATTTTTTTTTCTCCGATGATTCTCCTGATCTCGCAGGTAAATCAACTCGCCCAAACCGCGCTAACTTACGACGAGTCTTACTAGATTTATTTAAAAACCCTTTTATGGAAGCAGGGGATAACTTCTGGTTCTTTTTCAGTGGTCACGGCATACGCCATAATAACCGTGATTATCTCATGCCCTGCGATGGCAATCCCACAGATATTGAAAAAGTATTACTAGTAAAGATTCAGCAACCAATAGTCATTTTTGTGGATGAAATTGATAAGGTACTGAGTCAAGATTTCTCCCTAGATGATTTTTTTGCATTGATTCGCTTTTTTCAGAATCAGCGGGTTGATAATCCGATTTTTGAACGGTTAACTTTTGCTTTATTGGGAGTAGCAACTCCCGGTGATTTGATTACTAATAAAACCCAAACACCTTTTAATATTGGGGAAGCAATAGAATTACATCC
>CAVYXS010000009.1:0-14495 GCA_963772205.1 uncultured cyanobacterium | reverse complement strand
AAGCCTCACACCCACTCTTAAGGGTGTGAGATGAATGCGCGGGAGTGGAGAGAGATAGTAATTAATGCTTTTTGGCGTAGCCAAAACAATTAATTGCTATGTCGAGCCATGACCCATATTCATTCTGGGCTATTTTGATTCTCAATATATTCTTTGAGCTTTGAGATTGTCACTCCGCCGCAGCTAGCTACAAAATAAGAATCCGTTCCAAAATACATCTTTCCAGAAAAACTTTTCTAGATGCTCGGCATATTCTTGGCGTAACCTGCGGGAGGTAACAGATTTAATGTTGTTTACAAGTTTACTAAGCTGCAAATCTGGGTGGTACTGAAATAGTAGGTGGACATGATCCTCTTCTCCGTTGAATTCTACTAGCTTGCAATCCCATTTTTCGAGCAAGTCAACCAAGATATCCTCCAGTCGTTTTAACATTTCTAGAGTAAAGGCTTTGCGTCTATACTTTGTCGTCAAAACTAAGTGAGCTTTTAAATCACTCACTGACCGACCTTTGGATACAAAATCATTTTTCATTATTCTTGAAAGAATATTATGGTATGATTAGTGTATGCTTAAATCATAACACCCATTTAGCTAATAGGATGAAAGTAACCTACCAGTACCGACTAGAGCCGAAATCAAGTCAGAAACTAATTCTTAACGAATGGTTGAGAATTTGTCGGTACTGGTATAACAGCCAATTGGGTGAACGCTTCTCCTGGTGGGAAAATAACCGTCATGCTGTAAATAGTTGTCCAATTTTTGTAACCAGACTCCCTGAGTTACTAGACCGACCTAACTATTACAGTCAGAAGCTCCAGCTACCAGCCATCAAAAAAGACTTGAGCATAGTGCAATGGTCTGGTGAATTACTTGATTTTAAAAGTGTAGATTCAACTGTTCTACAGGATGTTTGTTCTCGTGTTGATAAAGCTTTCGAGCGTTTTGTGATTGGGGATTCTAGCGGTAAACGTTCTGGGAAACCACGCTTCAAAACTGAGGTGAGTTTCAAAACCATGACGTTTGCAACGGCTAATAATGAATGGATAAAGCTAATTCGTAAAAACTGGTTGTATATTCGTTTGCCCAAATTGGGGATGTTTAAGGTTCGGATGCACCGACCGATACCTGACGGATTTACACTAAAGCAAGTTAGCGTTACAAAAAAGGCTGATGGCTGGTACATGCAGATGGTATTGTCAGATGTAACCATCCCAAATCAAACGATCAAGCTTATCCCCAATTGGGACAACTCAATGGGGATTGATGCTGTGTTGCAAGGCGATGATTATCTTGCAACATCAGTTGGTGAAAAGCTCCCATCTTTAAAGCCATTACGCAAGAATCAAGACAAGCTAGATCGTATTTCTGTTAAACGAAATAGACGTAAGCGGGGATCTAAATCTCGGCGTAAGTTGGCAAAACGGGAAGCTAAACAGCATCAAAAAATTGCCAGAAGTCGCAAAGATTTCCAGTACAAAACTGCTCACAAGCTTGTCAGAACTGGAAAGAAGTTTTTCTTCTACGAGGATTTGAACCTTAAAGGGCTAACCCGACGCAATAAAACCAAACAGGATGAGAATGGAAGCTATCTTCCCAATAGACAGTCCGCTAAGTCAGGACTGAATAAGTCGTGGGCTGATGGTGCTTTTGGACAATTCTTTGAAATTCTGGAGTGCATAGCCGAAAAAGCTGGTGCTGTAGCAATTTCACAGAAGCCACAATATACTTCAATGATTCTCAGTTACCGCAATGAAATTATTTTTACGGATTGCAGTATCAGAGAATATTGGGATGAGCAAAATACTTTGATGGTTGACCGCGATATTAACGCCGCTGTCAACTTGAAAAGACTGGGGTTGGGCATTTTCCCCAGTATAAAACGCCGTAGTGGGAAACTAGACATAGTTGGAACTATGGACGATAGTACCACGAAGGAAATCCTTCATACCCTTCATCGGGCTGTTGGAAGCCTACACTGTAACCGTCTCGGTTCAGTGTAGGAGATGTCACAGCAAGTAAATTTATTTATGAACGCAAATAGCGTGCCGTAGGCAAAAAAAGAAAAAATATGTATTTCAACGAGTAGGCGCATCGCGTTTCGCGTCTCCCCTTCTCCTAAGGGAGAGGCTGCGCCAAGGGAGAAGAAATACTACGTCCCTATTAAATCCCCGTTCGGCTGACGCTCACGGAACGCCTAAATTTATTTATGGGGATTCCCTACTGCCTACTGCCCATTGCCTACTGCCTTCTTAAACTTGATTTGAGAAAAATTCGAGTGTTTGGCGAGTAGTTTTTCAGGAGATGATAAATATAGCTAATCGTTTTTGGCTCTATTGGTTTCCCTCACAAACATCACAATATCCCCAGTCGCTTCATAGGGTTATCAATAATCTGAAAACCTCATGGTGTAACACACTACACCATGAACTAAATAAAAATTAGATATTTATTGGCAAAAATCCGCTTAGAGCAAAGGAATCAAAAGGAATTTGGCTTTTCATCTGACTGGAGAAACAATAAATTTGACTTATATTTAACCTGATAATTCCTGGAAATCCCTTTAAATGCCTCAGAGAGAACATATTCGTCCGTTTTCTTGCCTCCACTTTCGGTATGGGGTCTACTCCCCAAAGATACCCTGCTCTCTTCGTTGACTGCCAAAAAACTTTGGTGATTGTTTCTACTTTTCAGAAAAAGAGGAATCGTAATGTGATTAGCATTATAGAAAACTGTTAAACGACACCTTACACTGCACTTGGAGAAACTAATGAGACACTTTACCCTATTTACTTTTCTGTATGGGGTTTTTTGTGATTTGAATGATAATTTGACCAAACGGTCGCGAAATACTTCACTCTGTACTAGGACAACATATACTTCAAAGGTATAAATGGAGTTCAAAAACCTCAAAACTTAGTTCCAGGAAGCAACGTGGGTTTTATAGTTCATTTGTACGTGTTCTTGAACGAGAGCTTTTAAAACCAAGTTTCGGGCGATGCCTTCTCTACGAGACGCTACGCGAACGGCGGGCGCAGCCATCGCTTAATCACCAAATTTTTGGCTAAACATGTTTTTGAACCATATTATGGACGTTTTGAACCATATTATGACCCCCTTGTTCAAAATTTTTGATTAAATTGGTGCGTCTTGCTCTGCATTTTTTACCAAGTCCAAAAATAAAACTTTTGGACGCATTATGGTTCAAATTTAAAACACGCGGACATAATTTGATTCAAAAATTCAGGTTGTTGATTGGCTCAAAACCTTGAAATTACGTTAAATTTTGGTCACGCTATGATTCACAATTTGGTCACGCTATGGTTTAAGTCACATTTTTTGTACAAACCCTCGAAAAGGGGGATTAAGGAATTTAATCTTGAATGGTGCTTTACCTTTAAAATAGCGCAAACCTTCATAGAGCTATAGGTTTGGGAGAGTCTCATTAGTCCTTAGACGATCTAAGAATTGCATTTTGAGACATAAAAAGAGACATGATTTAGGTATGTCTCAACTCGTATAGTTTCTGAGACACGTTGGAGGAAAAAGCTTTGCTGGCAAGGATTTGAAGTAATAATCCCCAACCTTGTTTTTACTATTCCCCCTTTTCGAGGGGAAATACAAAAAACCCCAGGTTTGAGCGATTAGCATTGCAGGTCACTACAGTTAGCAGATGATAAGGGGTTGTCCTTCTCATTTGACTGCTCTCTTTTCTTCAGTCCACTCTTTTAGAGAGAGTTCAGTATTTTTAGCATTTTTTTCTCTATAATATTCGAGCATATCTTTACCTTGAATATCATTATATGAGGCATCTGAAAATCTGATATTTATATGATCAACGTCCATCCCTTGAGATTTTAATTCTAACAACACTTGATAAGTATAAATTTCGCTAGGACGATAATGTCCACTTATGTTGGAAATATTTGTTACTCTTCCAGCAGAAAATGCTATTTCTCCTGCTGCTGCGACAGGCTTTCCAGCTAGGAAACTTGAGTGATGAAAATTAAGTACTCTATTCCATAAATTTTCATCTGCCACATAAATTTCCCCATTTTCATCCATGATAAAAATAAATGCACCCTTCAAGGTACTAGCCGGATCTAAAGACTTATCGATTTGGGCTTTGCTAGTATCAAGAGGTTTTCCATCTTTGTCAACATAAATAGTCTCTTCACCTTTTTTTAATGGGTTTATTTTGAAATATTGTCTATTTTCTTGACTTGGATAATATACCCCTTTATCATAATCGTTGTTGTTCCCGTCGGATGTTCTACCTTCAAACCCATATAATCGTGATTCGTTCTTCTCTTTTAATCTCTCCTCTGTGTCCATTTTTATCAAATTTTTATACTTAGCATTTTCATTTTTACTAGTTATATCTCGTTTATCTTCTCCTTTTACTTTTACTTTTGTTTCAATTCTTGATTGGCTTAATTCTTGATATTTTAATTGCAATTTTTTCATATATTCAGAGTCTAAATTGTCATTTTCTATCATATCTTGCAAGAGTAGTGGAACTGGAGGTTTTTCCTCTTCTTCTAAATCTTCATATTCTTGTAATTTCTCTAAATATTGAACTTTGTTAACATCTTTCATTTTTGAGAAAAACACATTTATCTGGGCGATTATGGTTTTACGAACCCGTTTTTCTTCTATTAATAGTTCATTCATTTCGCTATTTAATTCTTCCTTTTTTTCGTCAGATATTGAATTAGATGATTTATTTTTTAGACTTTCTAGCTGTTTGATTATTTTGTCGGCTTGTTCTATTATTGATTCTGTTTTGAGAGGTTTTGACAAATTTTCTTCTACATCAGAAGGAATTGGTTCATCTAAAATGTCAGGCTGAATTACTGAATTTCCTCGCTGTTGCACCACATGAGTCAACTCATGCGCTAACAACTCCTGCCCACCAGGACTCCCAGGCTCATACGCTCCCTGCCGAAAGAATACATCCTGCCCCGTCGTAAACGCCTTCGCCTGAATCGACCGATTCAACTGGTCTGCCTGAGAATCCACATGAACCTTCACCCCACTGAAATCTGCACCAAAAGCCCGCTCCATTGGTGACTTGATACTCTCCGCCAAGGGCTGTCCACCACCCCGCGCCTGTTGTATTGACGTTTCCAAATCAGATGATGCAGCTATCCCGCCATCTGACACACGCTGCACCATTGGTTTCATTTGCAGTTCTTCTTCCTCTTGAGGCAATGACTCTCGCTGAAGTTTTTCGCTCCGTGGCTGATGAATTCGTTGCACTACTTGACGTGCTGTTTCATCAGCTTCCTGTTCATATTTGTCTCCAGGCTTTCCAATTGTCAGTTTCGCCTGAACTGGTGCTGGTGTATCAAGTCTCTTAAGAGATATATCCCACATTCCGCACCCTAACTGTCACAAAGGGGTTTTTACGGAGGATTGTTCTCGATAAAAAGAGTAAAATCAGACGTTTTGGGTTATGAGGTCAGATTTTTTACCGACTCTGGATGAGATTTGAATTCTCAATAAGATGCAATAAAGATTGGCACTTAATTGATAGATAAAAACTTATGATGACTGTGCAAATTTCTGTAATTAAATTATGGATTTTGACGAAAAAGTTAAAAAAATCTGTAACTATTAAACGTAATTAATAGCGTTTATCAATACATTTATAAATAATTTATTGCAGCTATTTGTCAACATTTATAATAGGAGCGACAATCATCTGGCAGAAAACTCAAAATATGTTCTCTGGATGAAGTCATATTTGATATGAATATTTCCTGATTATTTAATTTGACTAAATGTATAGATTGAAAACATTGAAATACCCATCGCATGGTTGGGTTGTTTACAGATTTACCAAGTTGGTTTTTAATTGTAGATTTAGACGCTGATAAGGCGGTTCTGATTTGTCTTTGAGCTAAAGTATATACTAATAGACATAATCCCATTATCATAGCCATAGCTTCAATTCTTTCGCTTGCTTTAAGAAAAATACTATCCGCAAAAAATAAAGGGTCTTTTAAAAAACCGAACCCTCTTTCACAGCTTTGCTGTGCTTTATATTGAGAAATTATATCATCATTACTGAGAGACTTTTCATCCAAAATATTTGTTGCAAGCACAAAACGTCCAGCACTTGTATAAGCTAATTTAATGGCTTTTCGATTCTCGCATAATGTGGCATTTACTTGACAACAAATATCTTGATTATCCTTTAATTTCTTCTCCAAGTAATTAACATTCTCAATTTGATGATATTTTAATTGTTTATTTAAATTTTTTACAGATTTAACAGCCTCTTCTTCAGACTTAAAGTTAGTTAATAACAGTTTTTTGAGCTTGGATAATGCACTAATTTTTGAGTTGGATATCCTCTTTTCTAATTGCCGTAAATCAGATTTTTTTCTCTCAGTACTTTCTACAACTAACCATCTCTGTTCAATTCCAGCATAATTGCTTTTTCTTGTAGCGTAATAATATCCAGTCACAGAACTACTTATAAAATCAGGTGATAATAATGTTGATACTAGTTCTTTTGCCTCTCCTATAGTCATCGGTACTCTAGATAACCACCTCATTCCTGATAATGAGCTTATATTTTTTGCGTTATACAAAGCCGCATCTGCAACCATTAAATTCTCTTCATTTTTTATTGATAATTTTTGCATTTGTTCTTTATATTCTAAAAAGATTTTCGCAAAACTTGAAGAATCTGATTGATTTCCAGATGCCGATTTGAAAAATATTGGTATATCTCCATCTCCCGATGATATTAAGTCTATGATAAATTGTTTCAAATCCGGTCTATGGTCACGAGAATAGCCATAGGTAATCTCAATAGCTTGTGGTGAGGAAGTTCGAGTCTTCTCCCTTGGCGCAGCCTCTCCCTTAGGAGAAGGGGAGACGCTAAGAGCGATGGCGGTTCCCGTCGAGTCGAAACTTCCTCTCCCGTTGGGTGATTTGATTTGACCATTTAATGAATTATTATCAAAAGTTACATCTGGCAATCTAGTGTTGTATTCACCATGTAAGTGTAGTGAAGTCGAATCCAAATGTGACGATTTCAAACTAATCTTGAATTCTTTTATTACCTGACTACTAATAGCTAAGAATATCTCCGTTAAGCCTTTCATAAATAATTTATCCATGACTCTCCCTAATTTATCATCATTTAAATATTCGGCTTTTACTCCCTTTCCGATTAGATATTCACAAGGTTTATCTTGAAAAAACTCTGGAAACATATATAAAGGACTACTGACAAAGCCCAATCCATTTAATATCATTGCTTTTACTACATATCCCGGACTAATTTTTTCTTGTGGATCTTGACCTACTAATTTATTAATAATATCTACTAAGCCTATGGCATCTATAATTCCTGCGATTATACCTAAATGGTCTATGTTCTGAAATTCAATCTCTTGATCGTTAGACATGCTATTGTTACTCTATTTACAACATCTGCTTCCATTTTCACATTGGATGAACCTAAAAATTTATGTTAGTCAACCAGGTACATAAACATCTCTTTAACCCATCGAATAATTATTGAATTACAAAAAGGGGAGGGAGAGGCTGCCGTCCGCAGCCTCTCCCTCCCCTCATAATGATTATCATTTTCTCTCAGTTGCTACCTAATAGAAGTATTTATCATTAAGTTTTAAAATCTCCCTTCATTTTATAGTTCATAAATACTATTCGCCGACAATTAGTTAAGTACTAATGAACTTGTGACAGTTAGGGTGCGGAATGTGGGATATATTGGCAATATTATGACCAAATTGAGATGCTGTTTTCACTCTTGACAGTAACAATCCATTCATCTGGGCTTGCAATACATCTAATCTTTCCTGTCCTTCTGGAGTAATCGAACCAAACTTTGCTTGAATCTTTAACTTTGTTGCTTCCATCTGTTGAAGAGCAAAGGTTTCATTCTCTATGTCCTCTTGTGTCTTTATTGTAACTGACTTGTTTTTGGCTTGGATTTCAAATGGTCTTGGTGCGAAATTTGATGATTTTTCTGATATTTGAGAATTTGACCTGATGGATTTTTCGACTTTTTGGAATGGCATACTACACCTCTGTTTGCTGACGATTTACAGGTTTTTTTAATAGTTATGATTTTATTTAAATTGCGTTTATTCAAGATGGGAATCTTTACTGTGCCCGTATTGCATTAAATCTTCATCTTGGGCTTAGTGATGACCGTATTCCTTAAAATAAGCTGCTTAACTCTGCAAAATTTTACTACTAATTAATTAAAGTCCTCATCGTAAATTATCAAAAACCTAATCATATCACAAGAGACTTTTGCAAGAGTTCTAAAATCCCCCAGCGCGATCACACGCGCACCGGAATGGATTTGGATCGCTCGCCATCGTGACGCCAAAGGAGTTACAAGACTTTGGGGCATCAATTACACTTTTTAGCCCTTATGTCGTCCTCAATATTTTTATTTAACACCAACAACAACAACGTTTTAGCAGCTTAAAAATATCGACGACATAATAGCCCTTACGTGTATTAAGTAGCCTATAAGTTAATACTCCCGGTTCGCCCATTTTTGTAAGAGTTAGAGAAAAGGGGAAAAGCGTAAAGGCAGAAAAGAGCGTTAGTCAAACCGTTTTCAACTTAGTTGCCAATGCCTGTAATTCACTTTCAGTTAGGATTTTGGCTACCTCAAAGTGCATACCATCCCGTCGGGAATTAAAATGCCCACCCCAAAAAAAACCATATTCATTGGCTATTGCTACTAATTCACGCACTGAGCCTTTTATGCCTTTGAAACAAGGTGTATGCTTAAGCTGATTCCATTCATAATTGATGTCAAAGGCTGAACCAAAAGAATGATTGCTCAATTTTGTTGTGCTACCACGTTGAAAGCGGGGGACAAAACTGCCATCAAAAGTCAAGATTAATTTGACTAAATCCTTTGCTTTCCATGCTGCCCATAAACCTTTTAATTGAGGAGCCGCCTTTTGATGAAATTCTATCCTTCCACTAGTAGGTGCGTCCTGAATATTCAAAACTGGATATCTGTTTACTATACGTTCGCTCATTTCATTATTTAACCGCCACCCCAAATTTTGCCTTACACCGAACTCAGGTTAACATCAGATATGATGTGTGGAAATTGAGTCCCTACTTTTTGTAGTATTTATTAATATTTTTGGGGATCAACTTAAGGCGGGACAACTTACAGTGAGAAGGTTCCAGTCTACAAAGGATTTCGCCTCGCTTGGGGTAAAAGTAGGGACTATGATCAGAGATTGTGTAACAGTCAGGTTTTACGGCTTGGTGCAAAATTGAGTGCTTTTCTGCGCTTATTGCTCATTTGGCTAACTACTTCCAGCAATGTCTAATTGGTTCAAAAGCATCAATCACAGAAAAAAGTTTTTTGACATAATCGTTGGTAGTCCACTTATCAGCTCTCTCCAAACCACGTTTTATCAGAGTTTGACGCAGAATAGAATCTTCCCAAAGAGATTTAATTGCTAGAGCAATTTCCTCTGGCTGTTTTGGATCAACAAGTAAAGCTGCATCTCCTAGTTGCTCTTTTGCACCTGACACATTTGATGCAATAACAGGACATTCCAAGGACATAGCTTCAAGCGGTGGTAAGTTATCAGATCCAAAGAATGTCATAAAGGTCAGAGCAAAAGCATTACGATAGAGGGGTGCTATATCTTCTTGAGGAACAAAACCTAGAAAATACACTTGCTTTGACAAGTCAAGCTCTTTGACTTTTTCTTTGATGTAGGACTCATTTCCTTTATCAGAGCCAACGAATACTAATGGAAAGTGTAAATCGAATTTTTCTTTTAAGAATTTAACAGCTAGTAATAACCCAACATGATTTTTATGTGGCATAAAATTAGCTGGATTAAATAAATATTGACTAGGGAGATTATATTTTTCTAAGATATTTTTATCTGTCAAATTAGCAACTGATGTGAGTTGAGGTGTAGGGAAAGGAATAATTTTAATTCTTTCTTCTGGAATCTGATAGAATCTTTCAATTTCTGCTTTACCTACTTCTGTTCCAGTAATAATGAACGCAGCACGTCTCAATAGCTTTGAATAAAACTGTTCTCGCCATTCCCATTCTCCACCTACACTGACTTCGGGAAAATATGATTGTAATCTGTGTTGCAAATCCCAAACTGTAGTTATATAAGGGTAATCTAGTGTTAGGGCACTTGGACAAAGAGATAAAGTTAGATCAACTTGATTAATTTTTAAGGAATTAAGTATATATTTTTCTTGCCATTCTTCAATTTCAAATTTACTTGTTATATATCGTAATTTTCTGAAGATAGCTTTTTTCGTTATCAATATTTGAGACTTAATTATTTCCGGGCGCGAGCGATGAAGACACACAGTTTGAATTTGTGTAGATAATATATAATCAGGTATTTTTTGATTCCATGTGTACAAAACAAAGGTATGTTTACTTTTTGGAGCTAATTTTAAGATACTTTCTAGTATTTGACTCTCAAAAGTATAACCTCCCCCTACTTCTGGAAGTTGGTTATTGACAAACAAAGCTACTTTCATTTAGTTTTTTACTACAAAATAAACTCCCCAGGTGTTGAATCCCGGCTGTTGGTTAGTTAGCCACTCCTGATATTCAACAAGCTGCATTTGCACTTGACTTAATAATAAGTCTATTTCGGATTTAAACAAGTAGCGCATCCGATGAATTTCTTTCAGTTCATCAACTACATCACTAGTTTTATCTTTAATAAAGACTTGATAATTGACATCCACCCAATTCTCATTTGGGTACATCACTGGCTCTGCAATTCGAGTGACTTGAATTAATTCATCTTCCATCCGTTTCACCCTGACTGTTGGTGGTTCGCTTAAAACCGCCGGGCCATACCACACATCAAAAATAAAAATTCCTCCTGGTTTCAGGTGAGTTTTAGCTGTTACAAATGCAGCCAATAAATTTTCGTTGGTAGTTTGGTAGCTGATGACATGAAATAGGGATAAGACAACATCAAATGTTTGATTGAGTCTGACTTGACGAATATCACCGTGGGTAAATTGTAATCTTTTAGCTAATTCCTGTGAAAATTGAGAGAGCCGTTCATTGGCATGTTGTAGCATTTCTTGGCTAAAATCTATGCCATGTAAGTCATAGCCTTCTTTGGCTAACCCTGTGGCGTGATTACCTGTCCCACAACCAAGTTCTAGGATGTTTTTACTATTGGGTGCATGAGTTTGAATTAGGCGATGAATAAATTGGGCTTCTCCTACATAATCTTTGTCTCGGTAGAGTAGGTTATAGTAACGGGCATAATTACCAAAAACACTCATTGCAAAACCTCGCACAAAGTACCAGCAACCTGCTGAATCTGTTCTTCAGTTAAAGCTAATCCACTGGGAAGGTAAAACCCACGACGGGCTAATCTTTCAGCTACAGGACAGGATACACCCTCAAATAATCCCATTTTCCGAAACACGGGTTGCTCATGCATACACCAGAAGAAGGGACGAGTACCAATCTTGTACTTAGCTAGTCTTCTCATGGCTACTTCAGCATCAAAAAGAACTTGATTTCTTAGTATAATACCGTAAACCCAATAAATATTTTCTGCGTATTCAATCTTAGCTAATGGTAACTGGATACTTGGTATATCTGCCAGTAATTCAGTATAACGCTGACCCATCCAACGTTTGCGGTTAACAAACTCATCTAAGCGTTCTAATTGAGCCACACCCAGGGCGGCTTGTAGGTTGCTCATCCGCATATTCCACCCCAATTCTTCATGAACAAATCGCTTTTGGGGCTGAAAGCAGAGATTACGCAGGGATTGACAACGTTCAGCTAACTGGGGATTATCTGTAACAATGATTCCCCCTTCACCAGTAGTAATGTGTTTATTCGGATAAAAGCTAAAGGTGCTGATATCGCCAAAGCTACCGCAAGGATGGTTTTTATAGGTTTGCCCATGCATCTCGGCAGCATCTTCAATCACATATAATCCATATTTATCAGCTAAATTTAGCACAGAGTCCATATCCACAGGCAAGCCGTAGATGTGAACAACCATAATCGCTTTTGTTCGGGGGGTAATTTTCGCCTCAATCTGGCTAACATCCATATTCCAGGTAACTGGATCTGAATCTACAACTACAGGTACAGCGCCAGCACGGACAATAGCAGCAGCACAGGAAATAATGGTGAATGTAGGTAAAATTACTTCATCACCGTGAGAAATACCCAATGCAGCAACAGCAGCATCGAGAGCGACAGAACCGTTGCTGACAGCTATACCATATTTGCGCTCGACACGATCTGCAAATTCTTCTTCTAGCTGCTTGACAAAAGGTCCTTCTGAGGAAATCCAGCCAGTGTCAATGCACTGTATGAGATATTTTTTTTCGTTTCCATCTAATAGAGGCTGGTTAACGGGAATTGGGTTCATTTATAACTGCACAAATTCTACAATTTTTGGCGGCTCTGTGGTAATACCAACAAATATGGTTTTCTCCTGTTCCCCCACGTAAGGGCCTTGTTTGACTTCAATCATTTCAATTTCTTCTATTACTTCAAAGCCGTGAACCACCGGTAACTAAGAGGATGACATCACCTGCTTCTAACATGCGACTTTCTAAGTATTCCTGTTGGTCGTTGTAGAAGTCTACCCGCAATTTACCACTTTTGATAAAGAGTACTTCCTGAGTGTAGGTAACTTCGCGAATTACAGGGTTGTGGATATGGGGTTGAATAACTTTCCCAGTAGGGTGTCGCATATAAGCGAGTTGTTGGGATAAGTCATTTGGGGTAAAAAAATGGATTCCGGGTTGATTAAAACGGTGAGATACAATGACTGCTAGTAGCTTATATTGATGTGTGATTTGTTCTATCATCTATTTTTCTAGAATAAACAAACGTAACTTCAAAAAATTGGCAATTTATCATCTCAGTAATCACGTTTTGTAACGGGGATTTTACCTAGGGCAAACGCATCTAAATTACTCTTGATCACAACGAACGTTAAGAACCAACGAAAAAATCAGGATTTTGCGTTTGATTATTTTTAAAGCCCCAAAGCGATGCCTGCGGCGGGCTACGCCAAAGCCTAAGTTCTTCGCAATAAGCAAGGGTTAATGACATTGTTTTCCACTCTATTGAGAATAGACTTTTCTTATTGACATGATGCGGCCGCCCTAGGATTTTACCCCAATGGTTCAAGCTTATTATGCTGTAGTCCTGAGGGGACCCACGTGCAACTGCGTGGGACTTAGGCTGTAGAAGCCTGCTGTTACCTATGATGCAAAAATCTCTTGATAGTTGACAGTACCTCCACGGGTACTATTTTGGCTTTTGGGATTTGTTATTCTGCACAGATGCTCATTTCCCGGATTTCTCACAAGTGAGAAATCCGGGTTACGTGTAGGAGGTGGCTCAAACTCTTTTTCATTCATTATAGTTGCAACTTTTAAAGTCGCGTAACATGTACTCTGGTTATGAAGATTACGGTATTGAGCCGAGATACGTGTAAGTGCGATTCGTTCTGGAGAAACTCGATATTTTGGGGGGATTCCAGGCTTCAGTAAAGTAACCAATTCTGGTTGAGTCCGCACTTTAATCCTTTACTGATGACAACTTGATATCCATATAAGTGAGGTGACAACTGAGAAACCAAGTCCTATCGCCCTGGTGCGGGGTTGAAAGCACATAAACTACCATTTAATTTATGGTAGCCCCTACGGAGGAGACTGACTCTTCATACCGCAAAGCGGGGATGAAAGCGGTAAATGGTGGTAATTGCTGAAAGCACCAACCGCAAGCAAGAGTTCATGGGGAGAACAAACAAAATGTCGTTGAGCCATCGTCATATCTCACCAAGGGATATAAGCTTGTGTTTCGGACACACCTTGGGTTCGGAAATAACCGTGCTTGGTAAGGACTGTTAGGTTCTTGCGACCGAAACAGCGCACTTCCTAGACCCCCGGTGGATAGGCATCCCCTAAAGACTCAAAACAATGGATATCAGGAACGAAGTAACCCAAATTATAACTCCTGTGGCGGTCGATACACAGGTAGGCGGTCAAGCTAAAAGTTTTATTTGGGAAGGATGGGTTAAGAAGCAAACGCCCAAACCGAAGTAACGGTTAAAGCCTCAAAAGGGATGGAGTAACGTCCGGGATAAGCAGACGTAACCCGCAATGTGCATAGAGCTAGGGGTGTAAGTAGTAATGAATACGCCTAAGTCAGATTCAATTGAGAATACTGAGGGATGGAGAAGTATCGATTGGCGCAAAGTCGAAAAATACGTCTTTAAGTTGCAAAAACGCATCTACGCCGCTTCGCGTTGTGGTGATATCAAGCGAGTCCGAAAACTCCAGCAAACATTAATGAGGTCTTGGTCGAATAGGTTACTAGCGGTAAGAAGGGTAACACAAGACAATCAAGGTAAAAAGACAGCAGGAGTGGATGGGGTAAAATCCTTATCCCCAGAAGCACGTCTAAACCTAACAAAAGGGCTAAG
>CAVYXS010000008.1:0-19314 GCA_963772205.1 uncultured cyanobacterium | reverse complement strand
ATCTTTTGATAGAATATTTAATTGGGCTTAAAAATACAAGATGCTGTTTTGCTTTTCCAAAATACCTAGGTTTCTCCATTTCTGAGTATTTGCATTATTTTCACGAAAAGTTACAATCTTCTTACACAATTTACAAAAACCTATCAGCTATATAATTCAAAGTTTATCAGTAAGTTGGATGAATAAACTACCTCAACCGAAAACATGACAACCACGACAGATTGTGGATTACTGATAATGTTGATTATTTTATCTGGATGTGAAAATTGTCATACCTCAATCATCTTCTTGTATTTTCTCAGAACAAGTAGAATACACTCATGGTTGAGGGCTTTACATCCGCACTGTATGGTGTAAGCTTTATTAAGCTGGTTAATTGTAATATTTTAAGGTAAAAAGTTTTGTAAATTTTCTGTGATTTTTTTTTTTGAGGCTGTATGAATTATTGCGGAGAGCCACAATAGCTGTTATAGGTGGGGAAATGCTACGCGAACTCTACTAAGGATAAGGAAGGGAAGTTCTCACAAATAAATTATCCAGGATCACGGACGTGCAAGCAAGCTACTTGTAGTGTGTCGTAGAGAAGTGTTCTGATGACGGAGAAGTTTTATTCCATTATCCAAAATCCGAAAATTTAATATTTAAAATTAAGAGTTACAGCATAAGCGTTACTAGCTTTAGTTTGACACCTGTGGCGAGACGCCTGTAACGAAGAGTGGGACAAGAGGGAGCAATGCACAAATGCAATTTTGTAAGGGTGCTTAAAATTAAAGGTAAGCTAATCGACACTTAAGTTGCATAATAAACAGCTTGTGGTGATGCACAACGAGGCGCAGCACACATTTAGTTTAGCTTTAGCAACATTCTCTCATACCCATTGGGGATGCGATTTCACTTTAAAGGGAGTTTACTAACTGATGGTGAACTCATTGATTCAACCAACAGCTTACTTGATTCTCAAAACCTGACCTTGAGGAATAAAAAATATTCTCTGACAAAGTAGATAGTTCAAATGCTATTAGGCGCAAATTTTTAACTATTTGGTCATAAATTGACTTTGGCTGATAAATTCTTCAAATTCTGGCCGCCACCAATCCGTCAGCAATTTCGCTTATCCTCATTTCTACAGTGAGTAATTAATTCAGATAATCACAAGGAACATTCCACAAATAAGGGTCTCTTCCTTGACAGCGAGTATCATGTTGCAGTCCGGCGTGTGAACAATTCATGAGCCACTCCACAAATCGGCAATTTCATTACTTAATCCGGTCTCCAAAACTTTGTTTGTTTGCCAGCATCTAATCGCTGCTACAGAACAGTTCTAGCGCTGACATATTAATGGTTTCATGTTTAGGAGGCTCGACTCCCAACAGACCATTCTGGTCGAAAGTCTCAATGTATTTCATCAACCCCAAGTCTACAATCACGATTTTTGCCCAATCGAACGCAGTTCGGCGATGGCAAACCTTCAAATGGACATGAACCATGCGGTTGAGCAAGGGTGAAGACATGGGCTTAATGATTGCACTATCTTGAGCGCGATTACCCGCACCAATGAACATCGGAAGCTTTGAGATTACGATGTTCTTTTTTTGTGCTCATGAACTGACGCTTGTTCTACCGAAGTTCAGAAGGCATTGTACAGCCTGATTCATGAGCGCAGAATTGGTGAATATTATCTTCCCGAAGCTTCAATTGTCATTGGTGCGGGTAATCGCGCTCAAGATAGTGCGATCGTTAAGCCCATGTCTTCACCTTTGCTCAACCGCATGGTTCATGTCCATTTGAAGGTTTCCCATCGCGACTGGTTGGATTGGGCAAAAAATCATGATATTCATCCCTGGGTGATTGAATACATTCAAACTCGCCCAGATCATCTGTGGAGTCAACCTCCTAAACATGAAGATCCATTAATATGTCAGCGTCAAGATATTTCTGTAGCAGCGATTGATGTCGCAAACAAACAAATTTTTATCAATCCCACCGCCGGATTAAGTAATGAAGAATGCCGATTTGTGATGGCTCATGAATTGTTACACGCCGGACTCAGACATGATACTCGCTGTCAAGGAAGAGACCCTTATTTGTGGAATGTTGCTTGTGATTATGTGATTAATTCTTGGCTGTTAGAAATGGGGGTAGGCGAATTACCTCACATTGGGGTGTTATACGACCCAGATTTGAAGAATTTATCAGCCGAGTCAATTTATGACCAAATAGTTAAAAATTTGCGCCTAATACGCAAACTATCTACTTTGTCGGCATTTACCCTTTATTCCTCAAGGTCAGGTTTTGAGAATCAAGTAAGCTGTTCATTTAGATCAATCAGTCGCCAGTAACGTAAACTCCCTTGAGGTGCGATCGCGTCCCAATGGGTATGAGAGAATGTTGCTAAAGCTAAACTAAATGTGTGCTGCACCTCGTTGTGCATCACCACAAGCTGTTTATTATGCAACTTAAGTGTCGATTAGCTTACCTTAATTTTAAGCACCTTACAAAATTGCATTATTGCATTGCTCCCTCTTGTCCGCTCTTCGTTACAGGCGTCTCGCCACAGGTGTCAACTTAAGCTATAACGCTTATCCCATATACGGTTTACCGAATTTTAGATCTTAAATTTTGGATTTTGGATAATGGAATTGTTGGCGCAGCCTCTCCGTCATCAGAACACTTCTCTACGACACACTACGTGTAGCTTGCTTGCACGTCCATAATATTGGATAATTTATTTGTGAGAACTTCCTTAGCTTATCCTTAGTGAAGTTCGCGTAGCGTTTTTCCACCTATAACAGCTATTGTGGCTCTCCGCAATAATTCATACAGCCTCAAAAAAAAATCACAGAAAATTTACAAAACTATTTACCTTAAAATATTACAATTAACCAGCTTAATAAAGCTTACACCATACAGTGCGGATGTAAAGCCCTCAACCATCGTGTGTATCTTGTTAGTAGAAATACAGGAGAGACGATTGAGGTATGACAATTTTCACATCCAATTGCGTAATTAGCCGTTATACAGAAATCCACAATCTGTCCGTGGTTGTCATGTTTTCCGGTTAAGGATGATTTATTCATGCCAACTTACTGATAAACTTTGAACGTATCACTGATAGGTTTTTGTAAATTGTGTAAAGTAGATTATTAAGCTTCGGTGAAATTAGTGCAAATACTCAGAAATGGAAAAAATTCTAGTGTATTTTGGAAAAAGCAAGGCGCATCTTAGTATTTTTAAGCCCAATTAAATATTATCGAAAGATAATATTTTCTATGAAGTTCATTAACCAATATTTAGTTTTTAAGAATCCAATGACAAACAAGGTATCAGTAATTATCCCTGCCTATAACAGCGCTAAATTTTTACCAGAAGCCATTGAAAGCGCACTCAATCAAACCTACCCTGTGTTTGAGATAATTGTGGTAGATGATGGTTCAACGGATAATACAAAAGAAGTCTGCGATCGCTATCCGACTATAAAATATATCTACCAAGAAAACCAAGGTCTTATAGGAGCGCGTAATACGGGATTTTATGCTAGTAAAGGAGAATATATACTCTTTTTTGATAGCGATGACTACCTTTTACCTAAGGCTGTAGAAGCGGGTGTAAATTGCATCAATTCCCATCCAGAAGCTGGCTTTGTCTTTGGTAATTATGTTTTTCAATCAATTAACCCTGATGGCTCATATACAACAGAAGAAATATATGACAATCAACACGTAGCAGCTAACTATGAAAATATTCTAGCTGGAAAGATTAAACTTCAAGTTGCTACTGTTCTTTTTCGACGGATTGCTCTTGAGTCTGTAGGTGGGTTTGACCCAAGAACAAAGCACGCAGAAGACTATAATTTATATTTGCGAGTTGCCCGTGAATTTCCTGTAAAATTTCATCATGAAATAACCTCTGAATATCGTTATAACGGTCTTAATGTATCAGCCAATCCGGCTAGAATGCTCCTGGCTATATTGAATTCTCATGGTTTGCAATGGGATTACATTCAACAATCTGGAAAAAAAGAATATGCAGTAGCTTATGAACAAGGTAAGCAAGCTTGGATTAAACTTTTTATAGAAAGAATGCCTTATGAAATCATGAGATATGCTCAAGCTGGACAATGGCTTGACAGTTTAGGATACTTACGATTAATATTAAATTATGATCCGCAATTAAAACTTGTTGATCGAGAAATCTACGAAATAGCCTATCAATCTATGCTTTCACAATTACGAAAACTTACCTATCGAGTCGTCACTTGCTTATTGGAAACAAAAACTCGCAGATGCTCCAGCATTATTATCACTACCCACTGATCGACCCGCCTAGGCAGAGCAAACTTTTAAAGGAAGTTCTCAATCTTTCGTACTCTCTCAAGAACTAACAGCAGTCTCTCAACTTATTGAGTAAACAGAAAGATGTCACCCTGTTTATGACTCTGTTAGCAGCATTTAATAACTTTACTTTATCGCTATACAGATACAAAGATATCATCGTCGGCTCCCCCATTGCTAACCATCTGGATTCAGCAGCTTTTGTTAATGCTGTAGCCCTCCGGACTGATATGTCTGGAAATCCCCAATTTCTAGAATTATTAAAACAAGTCCAAGAAGTAACTTTGTTAGCTCAAAATCATGGAAATATTCCCTTAGAGATACTGATAGAAGAACTACAACTACAACGAGATTTAAGCTACTCACCTATATTTCAAGTAATGTTTGCGTTTCAAGAAGATCTCTCACTCCAAAAGATTGAGCTATCAAACTTAACTGCAAGCCCTTGGGTATTAGAAGATAATGAAGGGAAATTTGACATCACTTTATTATTAGAACAAACCAATAACGGTTTAGCGGGCAAGTGGCTATATAACACTGATTTATTTAATAGCAGCACCATTGAGCGACTAAATGGGCATTTTCAAAATTTACTAGAGAGCATCGTTACTAATCCCCAACAACCTATTTCTGAGTTAAACATACTGACAGCTAAAGAAAGACAACAGTTATTATTTGAATGGAACAATACTCAAATAGAATATCCTCAAGATAAATGTATTCATCACTGGTTTGAGGAACAAGTAGAGCAGACACCCGATGCAGTTGCAGTTGTATTTGAAAAACAGCAACTCACCTATCGGCAATTAAATACTCGGGCAAATCAATTAGCAAATTATCTAATTACTTTAGGAGTTAAAGCAGATACTTTAGTAGGCATCTGTGTAGAGCGTTCCCTAGAGATGATGGTAGGGATTTTAGGAATCCTTAAGGCAGGTGGGGCTTATGTACCTTTAGATCCCAAAAATCCTCAAGATCGCTTGGAATACATTTTAACTAATGCCCAAGTGCAAATCTTATTAACTCAGTCAGAATTGGTAAATATTTTGCCTGTTTGCGAACAGATTATTTGCTTAGATACTGACAACGAGAAAATTGCTAAATATTCTGACACCAATCCCATCGTCAGTGTCCAGAGTAATAATATAGCTTACATTATTTATACCTCCGGCTCTACAGGAAAGCCCAAAGGAGTATTAGTCAGCCATTACAATGTGGTGCGTTTATTCACAGCTACAGAATCCTGGTATCACTTTAATGAAGGGGATGTATGGACTCTGTTTCACTCCTTCGCCTTCGATTTCTCTGTGTGGGAAATATGGGGTGCTTTACTTTATGGAGGGCGTGTTGTAATTGTTCCCTATTTGGTAACTAGAGACACAGATGCATTCTACGATTTATTAGTTTCTGAGCAAGTTACTGTCCTTAACCAAACACCATCAGCTTTTTATCAGTTAATTGAAGCCGATAAACTTGCCAAATTAAAAGCAGAATTGAGTTTGCGGTTTGTTATTTTTGGTGGCGAAGCACTGAACCTATCTAACTTGCAGCCTTGGTTTGAGCGACATGGAGATCAATCTCCCCAGTTAGTGAATATGTACGGGATTACAGAAACTACCGTTCATGTTACCTACCGTCCTTTAACTTTAGCAGATGCTAAAGCCACAAGCAGTTTCATCGGTCGTCCTATTCCTGACTTACAGGTTTACCTTTTAGATCAACATCTCCAACCTGTACCTATCGGTGTGTGGGCAGAAATGTATGTTGGTGGTGCTGGAGTAGCACAAGGTTATTGGCAACGGGATGAACTAACCAAAGAAAGATTCATCAAACATCCCTTTAGCAATGAGTTGAATGCACGTCTTTATAAAACTGGAGATTTAGCTCGTTATTTGAGTGATGGTAGTCTCGAATACATTGGACGCATAGATAACCAAGTCAAAATCCGGGGATTCCGCATTGAGTTGGGAGAAATAGAGTCTTTATTAAGCCAACACCCGGCGATAAATCAAACGGTAGTTACGGTTTATGAAGATATGCCGGGGGATAAGCGTTTAGTGGCTTATTTAGTCGCCAATCAAGAACAACAACCAACAATTAATGACCTGCGCGATTTCCTGGGACAACAACTCCCAAATTACATGATTCCTTCAGCTTTTGTCATGCTGGAGACGCTACCACTCACATCCAACGGGAAAGTTGATCGCAAAGCTTTGCCAGCACCCAATACAAAAAGAAAGACAGAACGTAAAGAGATAACTACACAAACGATTGAGCGATCGCAATTTAATACAGGGAATACAAAACCCCAAAATGAAACTGAGAAAATCCTGACTACTATTTGGCAAGAAGTTTTAACAATTGATGAAATTAGAATTGACGATAATTTCTTTGAGCTAGGAGGGCATTCTTTACTCATAGCTAAATTGAGACATAAAATAGCAGAAGTCTTAGGGCTACAAATCTCAATTGTCGATATATTTCAGTATCCAACGATACAAACTTTAGCCAAATATCTATTAGAGAGGAATCAAGGTCAAAAACAAAACAGCAAATACAAATCTAATTCAATAGAGCCAACAGCATCAACAGAGTTAACCAAAGAAATCGCTATTATCGGTATGGCAGGGCGTTTCCCCGGAGCCGAAAACATTGACGAATTTTGGCAAAATCTCCATGATGGCGTAGAGTCTATTGTGAAATTGTCAGATGAAGAATTGAGGTCGTTAGGAGTAGATCCTACGCTATTAAACGCTCCGAACTATGTCAATGTTGCTGGTCTTATTCCTAAAATTCAAGAATTTGATGCATCTTTCTTTGATTATTCTCCCAGAGAAGCCCAAGTTATAGATCCTCAACAAAGATTTTACCTAGAGTGTGCTTGGACAGCCCTAGAAAATGCAGGTTATCAGCCACATAGCGATAAATATACCATTGGGGTTTATGGAGGTATAGCGCCCAGCACTTATTTATTGAACAATATTTTACAGAATAACGATCTTGCCGAGGGTCGTTTGATAGAGTCAGCCGCATGGTTACAAGCATTTGTGGGCAATACTGGAGATTTTCTGACCACGAGGGTAGCTTATAAATTTAATCTCACAGGTCCAGCGATTAATCTCCAAACAGGCTGTTCCACCTCCTTAGTTGCTGTCCACATGGCTTGTCAAAGCTTATTGAGGGGAGAATGTGATATTGCCTTAGCAGGTGGTGTGTCCATACAGCAAAAAGCTGGTTATTTATATGAAGAAGGGATGATTTTCTCTCCCGACGGTCATTGCCATGCTTTTGATGCGTCAGCTAAAGGTATGGTTGGAGGAGATGGTGTTGCAATTGTCGTTCTTAAGCCATTAAAACAGGCGATCGCCGATGGAGACCATATTTACGCAACCATCAAAGGCAGCGCCATCAATAATGATGGTAACTTAAAAGTTGGCTTTACCGCTCCCGGTGTTGATGGTCAAACCGCAGTCATTGCTGCTGCACAGAGAGATGCTGGAATTGAACCCGAAACCATTACTTACATTGAAACACATGGCACTGGCACACCCTTAGGCGATCCCATTGAGATTGCTGGTTTGACTCAAGCCTTTCGCGCCAAAACAGACAAAAAAGGCTACTGTGCTATTGGTTCGGTAAAAACTAATGTTGGACATTTGAACACAGCAGCAGGTGTGACTGGTTTAATTAAAGCAACCCTATCACTGAAACATCAACAGATACCGCCTAGCCTCAACTTTGAAAAACCTAACCCTGAGATTGATTTTGCTAACAGTCCTTTTTACGTTAATACCAAACTTTCAGCATGGGAACGCAATGGTTCTCCGCGTCGTGCGGGAGTAAGTGCCTTTGGTTTTGGTGGGACAAATGCTCATGTAGTGTTGGAAGAGTGGGATGACACTACACGCAAGTCAAAAACCACACTTCGACTTGGCTCAGTGACCAGCCAAAAATCAAAAGAGTTATTGGTATTATCAGCCAAAACCGCTTCAGCCTTGGATACCGCAACTAGCAATTTAGCCACACACTTAAAACAAAACCCAGAAATTAACCTAGCTGATGTTGCCTATACATTGAGTATTGGTCGTGTAGGCTTTAACCATCGGCGCATAGTTGTGGTTAGCGATATTGAAGATGCTGTTAATACTCTGAATACGGTCGATAAAAAACGAGTTTTCACCAACTCCGGGACAATTAAACCTCGCTCTGTGGTATTCATGTTTTCTGGACAAGGTTCTCAATACGTAAATATGGCGCGAGAACTCTATGAAACAGAAGCGTATTTCCAAGAACAAGTTGACTTGTGTTGTGAAATTTTACAACCACATCTAGGGTTTAATTTACGCGATGTTTTATATCCCAGTGCAGACGAAATTGAAACCGCAACAGCTAAACTAACTCAAACAGCTACTACCCAACCCGCATTATTTGTCATTGAATATGCGATCGCTCAATTATGGATGAAATGGGGAATTACACCCGTCGCCATGATTGGTCATAGTATTGGGGAATATGTAGCAGCCACATTAGCCGGAGTCTTTTCTTTAGAAGATGCTTTAGCCTTAGTTGCAGCCAGAGGTCAACTAATGGAGTCTATGCCTTCTGGTTCAATGTTAGCGGTTCCCCTGCCTGAAAACGAAGTACAACCATTATTAGCAGGAACTTCTCTACAAATTGCAGTTATTAACAGTCCCTCTAATTGTGTAGTTTCCGGAACAAAACCAGCAATAGAAGCCTTTGCTCAACAGTTAGCAGAAAAAGACATTGAAGGTCGTTTTCTGCATACTTCCCACGCCTTCCATTCTCAAATGATGGAAGAAATTTTAGAACCTTTTACAGATAAGGTGAAACAAATTCGCCTGAATGTGCCGAAAATTCCCTTTGTTTCCAATGTAACTGGAACTTGGATAACAGAAGAAGATGCGATCAACCCTAGTTATTACGCTCAACATCTGCGTCAAGCTGTACGTTTTGCTGATGGTGTCAAACAATTCTTTGATAACTCAGAGCAAATTTTATTAGAAGTAGGACCAGGACGCACATTAAGTACCCTAGCTCAACGCCATCCAGATAAGCCAAAAGAGCAAATTACCCTCACTTCAGTCCGTCATCCACAAGACGAATACTCTGATGTTAGTTTCATACTGAATAACCTAGGTCAAATGTGGTTAGCTGGGTTAGAGATAAATTGGTCAGCATTTTATGGAGAAGAGCCACATTATCGTGTTCCCTTACCTACCTATCCTTTTGAACGGAAACGCTATTGGGTTGAACCATCAAGACAGAAGCAAAGAATTCAACAGTCAGAAACGAAAACATTAGATATTTCTGATTACTCAGAACCTGAGGCTGACTCTGGGCAATTATCCTCACAAACTGAACTAAATCAAACACCCCAAAAACAGCTTGAGCAAACCATTCTCAACATTTGGCAACAAGTTCTGGGCATTGAGAAGATCGGACTTGATGATAATTTCTTTGAGTTAGGAGGTGATTCCTTAGTTGCAGTTCAACTCCTATCCAAACTCAGAAAAAGCATTAATCTCAAAAATTACTCTGGACTAGAACTATCTTTGTCTCAGCTATTCAAAACACCAACCATAGCTGAACTACTGGCAACAGTAACCTTTGAAAAAACTGACGAGCAAGCTGCTGCAATCTCTCAATCGTTGACAATTCTTCCCAGAGCTAACAGAGACTCAACTGCGTTATCTTTTCCACAACAAAGTCTGTGGTTTTTGCACCAATTAGAACCAAATAGATCAGATTATCACATTCCCCAAGCAGTACATTTAACTGGGACATTGAATGTAGAGGTATTGCAACGATCCTTAGATGCCATAGTTGTCCGCCATGAAATATTAAGAACTAACTATCTCAGCGAAGATGGTGTACCCATTCAAGTGATTAGTCTCCCACGACCAGTCGAGTTGCTAATAGTTGATTTACAAAACTATCCGCAATTAGAGCAAAAAGCAGCAATAGAAGAGTATTTAAAACAGGAAACTCAGCGAATTTTCCAATTATCAGAAGACTTAATGCTGCGGGCGTCCTTGCTGAAAATAGCAGCAAATGAGCATATCCTGTTATTAGTTACCCATCACATTGCCACAGATGGCGAATCAATGGCGGTTATCTCCAGAGAATTTAAGGAACTATATACAGCATTTTGTCACGGACAGTCCCCAAAATTAGCAGAATTACCCATTCAGTATGGGGACTTTGCGGTGTGGCAAAAAGAATGGTTACAAGGAGAAGCTTTAGAATCCTTACTAGGGTATTGGCAAAAACAAATGGTAGGGGCACCGCCTTATTACCATTACCGACCGACAGACCGAGACCTGCAGTACAAACAACCCACGGTAGTTCGCAACAATTTACACTACCTCATGAACTAACCCAAGGCTTGAGCTTATTGAGTCAGAAGCAAGGAGTCACCTTATTTATGACTCTGTTAGCAGCATTTGACACATTGCTCTATCGCTATACAAATAGCGAAGATATTGTGTTAGGGGTGACATTTGCTAACCGCAACCGTCAGGAAATAGTCGGCTTAGTTGGCTTTTTTGTGAATACTTTAGTGATGCGTACTCCTGTGTCTGCGGAACTGAGTTTTCAGGAATTATTGGAGCGCGTCAAACAAGTAACTCTGGGAGCTTATACTCATTCAGACTTGCCTTTTGAGAAATTGGTAGAAGAATTGCACCCGCAACGGGACTTAAGTTATTCACCAGTGTTTCAAGTGCTAGTAGTCTTCGCGGAAAATCCTTTCTTACAAAATCAAGAGCTTCCTGACTTAAAGTTAAATGAATGGCCTGTAGAAAAGAACACAGCACAGTTTGATTTAACTTTATTTTTACTAACGTCAAAGAACGACGAAGGCTTGAGATGTGAATGGGAATATAATACCGATTTGTTTGATAGCGAAACCATTAGCCGGATGGCAGCCAATTTTGAAGTATTGCTGACAGGAATTCTGGCTAATCCACAACAAGCAATTTGTGATTTACCGCTACTAACAGCAGCACAAAAACAACAGTTATTAGTCGAATCAAACAACACCCAGATAGATTATCCCCAAGATAAATGTTTGCCTCAGTTATTTGAAGAACAGGTAGAGCGGACTCCAGATGCAGTAGCAGTAGTATTTGACGAGCAAAAACTTACCTACCGAGAGTTAAATAATCGGGCAAATCAACTAGCACATTATTTGAGAAAATTGGGAGTTCAAGCAGATGTAGGAGTAGGTATATGTGTAGAACGCTCCCTAGAGATGGTAGTAGGATTATTAGGCATTCTCAAATCTGGGGCAGCTTATGTACCTTTAGATCCAGCTTATCCCAAAGATAGACTGAGTTTCATGTTACAAAACTCCCAAGCAACTGTGCTGGTAACGACAAAGAATTTAGTGACAGAATTGCCAGAACATGAGACAACAGTTGTTTGTTTAGATAGTAACTGGAGTGATATTAGCCAAGAAAGTGAAGAAAATTTAGTAAATGAGGTTAAACCAGAGAATCTAGCTTATGTAATACATACATCAGGTTCCACAGGATTGCCAAAAGGAGTAGCAATGACACAGATTGCCCTTTGTAATCTCATCCTGTGGCAACTGGAAAATACCAAAGTTTTAGCTGAAGGAAAAACTCTGCAATTTTCCCCCATTAGCTTTGATGTTTCCTTCCAAGAAATGTTCTCTACTTGGTGTTCCGGCGGGACATTAGTATTGATTGCAGAGGAATTACGCCGCGATCCATTGGCTTTAATCAAGCTACTTAACAAACAAGCTGTTGAGAGACTATTTCTTCCCTTTGTTGCTTTACAACAACTAGCAGAAGTAGCCGTTACAGCTAAATTATTCCCCAAACACCTGCGGGAAGTGATTACTGCGGGTGAACAATTGCAGATTACCCCTGCCATTAAGGAATTTTTCACCCAGGTTTCAAATTGCACCTTACACAATCATTATGGTCCATCAGAAAGCCATGTAGTGACGACTTTTACCTTAGATGGTTCAGTGGAAAATTGGCCAGCACTGCCATCTATTGGTCGCCCTATTGCCAATACACAGATATACATTCTTGACTCCCGTATGCAACCAGTTCCCATCGGCGTATCTGGGGAGTTGTATATTGGCGGTGATTGTCTAGCCAGAGGTTACCTCAACCGTGACGATTTGACAGCAGCAAGATTTATTCGTGACCCCTTTAGCAACGATCCAAATGCACGCCTTTATAAAACTGGGGACTTGTGCCGTTATTTGAGTGATGGCAACATTGAATATCTGGGACGCATAGATAACCAAGTCAAAGTCCGTGGATTCCGCATCGAGTTGGGAGAGATAGAAGCTTTACTCAGCCAACACCCAGCCATAGCCCAAACAACCATCATTGTCCGCGAAGATATTCCTGGTGATAAACGCTTAGTAGCTTATTTTGTTCCCAATCAAGAACCAGCACCTACTAGTAGCGAATTACGTCACTTCTTGCAACAGAAATTACCAGATTATATGTTGCCTAGTGCTTTTGTGATGCTAAAATCTCTACCACTGACTCCTAGTGGCAAAGTAGATCGCCGCGCCTTACCTGCATTGGACAACATTAGAGAAAGCTCAGAAGCAACTTTTGTCGCGCCCCGTGAAGAATTAGAAGTGCGTCTGACGGAAATTTGGGAACAGGTTTTAAATGTCCGACCTATAGGTATCAAAGATAACTTTTTTGAATTAGGTGGACATTCCCTGTTAGCTGTACGCCTGTTCGCTGAAATTGAGAAGATGTCCGGTCAAAAATTGCCTTTGGCTACTCTGTTCCAGTCACAGACGATTGCGGATTTAGCTGGTGTTCTCCGCCAGTCAGGATGGTCAGCGCCTTGGTCGTCTTTAGTACCTCATTAAACCAGGCGCAGAAAAACCACCTTTATTTTGCGTTCATCCTATTGGTGGCAACATTTTAGAGTATCAGGCGCTGGCACGTTACCTGGATCAAGACCAACCTGTTTATGGAATACAAGCTGTAGGACTAGATGGCGAACAAGAGCCGCTGCGCCGGATTGAAGACATGGCTGAACACTATATCCAAGCGATTCGTTCCCTTCAGCCCAATGGTCCTTATTTTCTCGCAGGTTATTCTTTTGGTGGACTAATTGCCTTTGAAATGGCAAGACAATTGAATGCCCAAGGACAAAATGTTGGACACTTAGCATTGTTCGATCGCAGCATTCCCCACCTTGTGAAAATTCGTCCATCATTGATTCAATTTATGCAGATTCATTTAAGTAATTTTTGCCAACTTGAAGGTAAGCAAAGGTGGAATTATCTCAGAGATCGAATACTCTACCGCTCTGGTCAAATGAATTACAAGGAAGCATTACTGCGGGGATTATCTGAACTGCAAACTCTTACTCCCCAATACTTAAATGTCATCGACTGTAATGATCAAGCCGCGAACGATTACAAACCCCAGGGAATGTATCCAGGAAACGTCTCTCTGTACCGTTGTCAAGTTCAACGTCCACAAGAAGCACTTTCGGCTGATTTCGGTTGGAGCAATTTAGTCGCTGGAAATGTAGAAATTCTTCATATTCCTGGCGAACACTATGGGATGTTAAGAGAACCTCGCGTGCGAGTTTTGGCTCAAATGTTGCAGCATTCTCTGAATAAAGCAAAAAAAGATTTCATTTAGAGAAATGATTGTACACCTTATGTGAGTTAATGAGTTAAAAATTTTGTTGTTTTATGAGCCTTTCCCAAGTTAACCAAACGATAATTTTAGAAATCTCAATGAAATTACAAAATTTTCAGCATCTGACTCACATAAGTCTTATTATCAATCATAATCAAAATCAAAATTTTTAACCAATGTCCGAAAAACGTAAACTTTTCAGTAATTCTCTCGCTATGTTAACCAACCGGTTAGCACAAGCAATCACAACCTTTATATTAACTGCTGCTATATCTCGTAGTTTAGGCGCAGACATATTAGGTCAATATATATTAGCAATTAGCTATTTCTACATATTTGTTAATCTCGCTTCCCAAGGTTTCAAAACTTTATTTACCAGAGAAATATCCCGCGAACCCGAATCAACTCCCATTTATTTAGCTAGTGGTACTTTACTACAATTGATATTTTGTTTACTTGGTTATGCTGCGTTAGTATTAGTAATTATCCTTGCCCATTATAGTCCTGAAACATCCAGAATTTGTTATATTATTGGACTGGCAGTTATTCCTTTTGGATTATCTAATATTACAGAGGGAATTTTGCAAGCACAAGAAAAAATACACCTGATTGCTATTTCAACAGTACCAATTTATATATTACGTGTATTGATAATGATTTTAGCAATAAATGAACATTATGGAATTGAATATGTTGGAGAAATATTTGTTGCTTCTGAAACTTTAATTTTACTAATTGAATGGTTCTTGATTCTTCAAGATGTGAAACCTGAATGGCAAATTAAAAAAGATTTTATCTGGGATACGTTAAAAGCATCAAGGACATTTTTTGCTATTGAAGGCATAGGAGTTATCGCTAGCAAGGTAGATGTATTGATAATTTCTCTTTTAGGTAGTGAATTATTAATAGGTATTTATGGTGCTATTGGTCAAATAATGCAGCCATTTTTTCTAGTATCTAATAGTGTTAGTTTAGCAGTTTTTCCTAATATGTCAAAAGCAGTATATCTTAGTAAAGATAAACAGCGTGAGGTAATAGAAGGAATTATTGAAACTTTACTTTGTATGGGATTACCTTTTTTTGTAGGAATATTATTTATAGGACAAGACTTACTATTATTTGTTTATAAAGATCCTGTTTTTGGTAAACCAGAAGTAGGAATAATTTTGCATATACTTTCTATCGCAATTATTACTGGTAGTTTCTCTCGTAGTTTTAGTTATTTACTAATTGCCAATGGTTATGAAAAATTTAATTTATTAGAGGTTTTAGTTACAACTTCTGTTTCATTATTGTCAGGTGTTGTTTTAATTTCCCAATATAAATTATTAGGAGCAGCATATATGGGTTTAGCAATGAATTTTAGTAATTTTTCTATATTAAGTTATGCTGTATATAGTCGCATTTTATCGATAAATTTATGGAAAATTTTCCATCGTCCTTTACTAATTAGTTCTTTTATGGCTTTAGTACTTTTAATAACTAAAAACCTGAATTTTGATTTATTAATAACTGTTTTAATTGCCGTAATTGCTTATATGATTTTTGGAGGATTTTTGGTTTTGAAATTATTTGGAGGATTTAAATCTGTCAAGCAAAAATTATTAAGCAGAGAATAAATATAAATATAAATATGTCAATATAAAGTTAGACAATAAAACACAAAGGAGATATTAGTCTTGTTTTAGTTAATGATTATTGTAAACCTGAAGTTAATTTGCAAATTTGACGCAATGTTTTTTAGTAAACTTCAAAGAATGTTATGACGTGGAAAAACAAATCATAAATATGAAATTGGAGGCAAATATTTTGGAAAATAATGATTTAGTTAATCAAGAAATAAAAGATGTCACTGAACCTATTCAAGAAATGGTTAGTGCTGTCATACCTACACGAAATAGACCTCATCTAGCCATCAAGGCAGTCAGAAGTGCCTTAGCTCAAACTGTAAAATTGATTGAAGTGGTTGTGATTGTAGATGGGCCTGATGAATCTACTGTTAATGAACTGCAACAGATAGAAGATCCGCGACTTAGAGTTATAGAACTACCAGTGAATGTAGATCCTTCAGGTGCTAGAAATGCTGGTGTCAAGGAAGCTAAAGGAATTTGGATAGCCTTCCTGGATGACGACGACGAATGGCTACCCCAAAAAATTGAGCGTCAATTAGGAGTGGCACATCAGTCACATTATGTTTTTCCTGTTGTTGTCAGTCGTTTTTTTGCTCGTACCTCAAAAGGTGAATTAATTTGGCCTAGAAGACTGCCAAAGCCCTCTGAACCCATAAGTGAATACCTATTTGTTCGTAATTCCTTGTTTTTGGGAGAAGGGTTTATTCAAACATCTACATTCTTGATAAAAAGGGAATTGATGATGAGTATACCTTTAGGAAACAATTTGTCTAGACATGAAGATTGGGATTGGCTACTTCGAGTTACTGCTTTGGAAAGTGTTGGCATCGAATTTGCCCCTGAACCTTTAGCTATCTGGTATTCAGAAATAGATCGCAAACGGTTAAGTAACATCAACGACTGGCAATATTCTTTAGATTGGATTCATTCTGTACGTCATCTAGTAACACCAAGAGCATATTCAGCTTTTATTACAATATTTGTGAGTTCGCAAGCTGCCGCCGAAGGAAATTTTCAGGCTTTTGTACCTCTGTTGTCAGAAGCAATAAGATTTGGCAAGCCTAGATCGCTGGATGTATTATTATATCTACTGATGTGGCTAATCCCTAAAAATGTCCGGCAGAGAGTGTCGTCTATCTTGAGTAAAAATTCTAAAAAACTAGCTAAATGAAAGTTACTTTATTAACTTGATTAATTTGGTTTAGTATTTTGGTTCGGAAGTTACTTAAACGTGCAAGTTTCATTAGTCCAGATGATTTAAAGAACAAAATCCTCAATTTTGTTGACTACTTTAACAAAACAATGGCTAAACCTTTTAAGTGGACGTATAAGGGGGCACTGCCCATAGGTGTCAACTTAACGCGAAACCCTTGTCAAAACCTGATTTTGAATTAAATCACCTACCATCAAGATCCGCGTTACCCCGTAAACTGATAATATAGTAAAGGAATCGCAAAATATGTGGCACGTCCCAAAGAATATGGACGTTATCACAGGAGGCATAGTAACTTTTATATCTGTCTTTATGCACAGAACTGGGTTAATTTCATTGGTGATTGTTGGAATTTAAGTAGGTGGGTACAATTAAAGTCAACTATGTAAACTTATGTAAAGTGCCATAAAGGCTTTAAAAATAAGCTTTTAAGCGATTTATATTTCTTAATCTAGCGGCACTTTTTCACGCCTACCTACTTAGTTCAAGATTTAATACGATTAAGTTGCCATAAATTAGAGAATTATTTACAATAGATGAGAGCTATGAAGCTTATCAATTTAGCTTTATAGGCTTTATGTCGCCCCTTCAGAAATTAAAACTTGTTTATCGAAAAATATACGAAATATCCTATCAATCTATGCTTTCACAATTAAGAAACTTACCTATCGAGTCGTCACTTGCTTACTGGAAACAAAAATTCGCAGATGCTCCAGAATTATTATCACTACCTACTGATCGTCCTCGCTTAGGAGAGCAAACTTTTAAAGGAAGTTCTCAATCCTTCGTACTGTCTCAAGAACTAACAGAATCTCTCAACTTATTGAGTAAACAGAAAGAAGTCACCCTGTTTATGACTCTGTTAGCAGCGTTCAAAACTTTACTTTATCGCTATACAAATACTAAAGATATCATTGTCGGCTCCCCCATTGCTAACCATCTTGATTCAGCAGCTTTTGTTAATGCTGTAGCCCTCCGGACTGATATGTCTGGAAATCCCCAATTTATAGAATTATTAAAACAAGTCCAAGAAGTAACTTTGTTAGCTCAAAATCATGGAAATATTCCCTTAGAGCTACTTATAGAAGAACTACAACTACAACGAGATTTAAGCTACTCACCCATATTTCAAGTAATGTTTGCGTTTCAGGAAGATGTCTCACTCCAAAAGATTGAGCTATCGAACTTAACTGCAAGTCCTTGGGTATTAGAAGATAATGAAGGTAAATTTGACATCACTTTATTATTAGAACAAACCAATAACGGTTTAGCAGGGAAGTGGCTATATAACACTGATTTATTTAATGCTGACACCATCGAACGGATGAATGGGCATTTTCAAACCTTGCTAGAGGGTATTGTTAGCAACCCAGAACAAGCAATTTCTGAGTTACCTTTGCTATCAGTAAAAGAAAAACAACAATTGCTTGTGGAATGGAATGATACTGCTACAGAATATCCCCAAGATAAATGCGTTCATCAGTTATTTGAGGAGTATGTAGATCTTACCCCTGATGCAATAGCAGTAGTGTGGGAAAATCAACAACTTACATACAGAGAACTGAATAACCGAGCAAATCAATTAGCTAATTATTTGCAAAAGTTGGGAGTGAAGCCAGATAGCCTAGTGGGTATCTGTATAGAACGCTCTTTGGACATGATTGTGGGATTATTAGGTATTCTCAAAGCTGGTGGAGCTTACGTTCCCATTGATCCTAATTATCCTCAAGACCGAATTGAGTATATGTTCGATAATGCTCAGGTAAGAGTGTTATTGACACAACAGCAAATATTAGCAAACTTACCTATACAAAACATTGAAAGCATAGAGGTAGTTTGTGTAGATACAGACTCATCTCAAATTAACCAAGAATCACAAGAAACACCTGTATGTAGTGTTACCCCGGACAGTATCGCTTATATCAATTACACTTCAGGTTCTACAGGAAAACCCAAAGGGGTAGAAACTCCTCACCGTGGTATTACCAGATTATTGTTTGGCGTAGATTATATTCCTTTTAACGCTGAAAATAAATTCCTACAAATGGCTCCAATTTCCTTTGATGCTGCAACATTGGAAATTTGGGGAGCTTTATTGTATGGCGCTCAATGTGTGCTTTTTGGTGAAAAAATCCCCACAGCCACAGATTTGAAAAAGGCAATTCAGAAACACAATATTACAACTGTATGGTTAACATCAGCACTTTTTAACTTAATTATTGATACAGATCCTACAGCATTAGAGGGGCTGCTGTACAGTAAAAAATTAAATGACGTTGAGACAAATTCCTGTCATCAAGCTACTCCTTACCCACTTTAGACTTGCAGCAATGTGTGTTGATATAGCCTGTAAGTTCCCTGTGCTGCTTCTAAGCTCAACGCTAGAGAGTTCAAGCTTCACACCCTCGATGACATTAATTTGGCAGAGCGACAAATAAAAAGTCACTGTACAGGTATTT
>CAVYXS010000007.1:0-8888 GCA_963772205.1 uncultured cyanobacterium | reverse complement strand
GCCCTCAGTCCAAGCCGATGACGTATCAGCCAGGACGTGGAATGATTACTCCAATCAGTACAAATAGGGAGACGCTCACGTTCACTTTTATCCCGTTCTACCACCACAGCCGGCGGTGAAACAAATTCTCGCGCAAGGTCATCAGTGATCATTTCCCCCGGGGAAGCTAATATTGCCTCTAGTGCAACTATCTTTTTAATTAAGCGTCCGCCATCATCTTGCTCAACCAGTTCCGGGGTAACACTCATGCCGTAAGTGTCGTGTATGCGGAACTTTTCACATTCCAACACTTCCAGAGGTTTGAGATAATCTTGATGCTGTCTGCTGGTGTAAGTCCTCAAGTCAATATCTTTGGCGTTAGCAACTTTGCGATAATGCTCTTCATCGATAACAATCCCCACCGCCTTCATCCATCGAGAAACCCCCTCATGAGTGGCATTACCCAGAGGCATAATTGTATTCCCCATTTCTAGCAACAGCGATCGCAAATCAGCCCGTAAATTATTGATCGACCAGTTTCTTTGAGCCTCAATCTGACAACTGGTATCCAAAGCCCAATCTTTCTCTGCACCACGTTTGCCAGTTTCCCGATCAATGCGAATCAAGAAAGCGGTCATCTCATTCTTCTGGGTCTGTTCAAGGGTAATTTTGTCCCATTCGAGTCGTGGGGAATCGGGTTTCATCCGTCCCCAGTCCATCGGTTGCCAATTATTGAGTGGGTCAAGTCCGCTAACCCACCATGCACCTGCCTCCGCGTGGGCGTATCTTCTCAAATACCCATCACGCAGCCGTCCATCGTTACGTCTGGCAGTTTGGGGGAGAGCGTATCAAAGGTACTCATATACTTCCGAACCACTGAGAGAGCGAACATTCAGTGCAGTGAGTTTGGGGTCAACGGCGGAATTGACTACCCATTCGTGCCAGTGGTTAGGAGCTATTTGATTATTTGTTTGAGGTGCATCAATTACGTTTATGAGAGGAGGATTATTTTGCTGAGATGGCGTAGGCAGAATTAGATGATATTTTGTCAATCTCGGACTGTAATTTCTGAAATCATCAGTAGGTATAATCTCTAAATCATCTGGTTTATTTAAAATTTTTATGATAATTTTTTTACGAACGTAGGGTATTTTCGATTTGCCATAGTTAGGATCTAATAAGCGACGACGTTTAGCTTCCCCCATAAATATTGACTCCTTTTTAATCAGTAAAAATGAATCGAATTGCTTGGCACTGTATATGATCTGGAGAATGACAATTACAGCACTTCCGTCTGTTATGAGGTACACTGAATTTAAGATATAAATACTTTTACATGAAGTCATACTCTGTAGATCTTCGAGAAAAAATAGTTGCAGCACATATTGAGAAAAACATCTCAATTAGGAAAGTAGCTAACATATTTTCCGTCACAAAGAGTTTAGTGCAGAAGCTGGTAAAACAACAAAAAGTTGATGGAAATTTACAATCCAAGCCGCGAGGAAAACCACAATTTAGTCATCTGACAAATGCTGACATAGAGTTGAGAGAGTTAGTTGCAGCACATCCAGATGCAACATTGATAGAGTTATGTGAATTATTTGCAGACAAGACTGGCAATTTTGTAGGTCGAAGTGCAATGTGTCAAGCGTTACAGAAATTAGGATTAAATCGGAAAAAAAAACAAAGCGAAGTACCCAAGCGGGGACGGAGAGAGTCCTGAATTTAAGATTAGATTATTGGGAAAAGGTCAAAAATATAGAGCCAGAAAATTTAGTATTTTTGGACGAAACTGGCGTTTTACTTGGTTTAAGAAGGACTCATGCCCGTTCTCCACTCTTAACAAGAGCTTACTCTCTTAACCCCTTCTATCGTGGGTCAAAAGTTACAGTAATTGGAGCAATTAGTATTAAAAAAGTAGTCGCATTAATGACAATGAATAATTCAATGGATGGCAAAGCCTTTGAAGTATTTATTGAGAAGTTTCTAGTGCCAGAGTTATGGTCAGGAGCAGTGGTCGTGATGGATAATTTATCCGCGCATAAACTAGATTCAATTGTGCCTATGATTGAAGCTGTTGGTGCTTCAGTTATATGTTTATCACCATACTCACCAGATTTTAACCCAATTGAGTTATGGTGGTCACAACTTAAATCATTCTTGCGGATGTTTTCACCGACCACAACAAAAATGGTAGACCAAATCATTTCAGTTGCACTTGACTTAATAAATCCTCAACATTTAAGAAACTGGTTTGCTAATTGCTGCTACTGTACCTCATAGCAGCCGGAAATGCTGTAATGCTGGTGCGGTAACAGCATTCGATGCCCAGCGCTCGTAAGTCTCATTTGTTACCCAATGCAGTGTTGCGCCAGATTCTGCACCGCTACGAATCATCTCTGCCGCTAAGAGTGCATCATTTTCAAAATCAGATTGAGGATTGCGGTAACTCCATTGAATGAACCAATACGTTCCCAGCGCTCCTTTGTTTGTATTCACGATGTTCAGTAATCTGAGTGATTAGATTTTGGGCTTGTTCAACTAACTGCTGGAGATGTGGGTTAGACATTTCAATGGCGAGTCTGGAGCATAAATCTTTGGCTTTAACCCCAATAGTTCCTGGTTCAATCTCTGTGGCTAATTCTTGAAGCAGAGATTGAAAATTAGGGTGAGTATCGTTGATTTCCACCTCAAATAAATCTGCACTCTCTGTAACGGCATTTGCCCAATCGGGTAAAGTTTGTGGAATCTTTGTGGCGTAAAATTTCATGGTTTTCTTCTCTGGGATTAATAACTTAAAAATCCTCGGCAATCTCCAACAGAAAGCCACATCCAGTGTTTTGCACTTGCACCAGTTCTTTATCCAGCAGGATTTGAATTACTGAATTGGAAAACTCAAATTGCAGACGATGTAATGGAACACAACCGCCACAAAGCTGAAATACACGCAGCAAATGCTTGGCTCTACTGTCAAAGGTAGAATTAGCCATTGGTGCTACCTCCAATGACTGCGGCTAACTGTTGCTTGAGAGTATTTATCTGCTGTTGATAAAACTCGATCTCTGCCGTGATTTGCTGGAGTAATTCATTTTGGGATAGTGCTTGGATTTGATTTTCCTGAAAGTGGAATAGTTCATCAGAGTTTTTGTGAGGCATCAGGGTATAACGCCAACCGTCACCGAATTGTTCAGCCAGTTCTGTACCATTTGGGTAGTAATGAAGCCCCAGAATGATGCCCTGTTGTGTGCGCTGTTCCAACGCAAAGCGAGGGTATGCCCAATGTTGGGGAATTGATATTGTCGGTTGCATTGTGATTAGTGATTGTTAAGGATGGTTTAGGCGATCGCTCTGGGTTGATCGCCCTCGGTTGTGCAAGAATTACGCCGGCGCTAGTTGAAAAGCTGACTCACACTGCGGTAACTGTTACCATTCATGGGGGTCAACAGTTCTTCGCAGTCAACTGTTTCTGCACGGAGCAGGATTTGTCCGATTGCTAGCCACCACACTGCAACAAGTGCAGACTCACAAGGTACTCTTTCCTGATTGCCCTCTCCTGCCCGTAGCACCCACCAAGAGCCGTTAGTGCATCCGACTTCGCCCAGTTTGCCTTTGCTGTTGTAAATTCCATCATCCAGGATTTCAAACCCGTACTTCTCACATTCGTTGAAAATCTGCGCCATGATTTCATTGTCAGTAGTGGCAGCTTTTTCAGTTTGGGCAGGTGCGGTGGGTTTGTTGAGTGTTCCGTCAAGGTGATGCCATTCAATGTAGCGGTGGCATCTTGCCCAGGTGTTGGCGCGGAATTTCTCTACGTACCACACAGGCGCATATATAGACCAGAATAAAATTTCGACCTATTTCGCCCATGAATACTACCGAGAACCGGGGGAAACCGATCCGACGTTTGCCGCCTCCCTGTTGCCTGATACCATTTTGCCCAGTGGTTTAACCTTCCAGGAAGAACGGGAAGCCGCGCGATCGCCCAAAGGTCGTATCCTGCGCCAGGAAATTTATGCCCTGGACGGTACAGACAAACAGCCCAATCCCTACAGTGTGTCGGAACGGAATTACGAGATTCGTGTGGAGCAAAGACTGCTAACGAATCGTCATGCAGTTTTCTTTACCCACGATCGCGAGACGATTGACTACCACTACGAGCGCAATCCGGCTGACCCACGTGTGACCCATGGGATAACGTTGGAGGTGGATGAATTTGGCAATGGGCTGAAATCGGTGGCGATCGCCTATCCCCGTCGGGTTCCGGCTTATCCAGAGCGCTGATGTCAGTGGTTTCCTCACAAGGTTGCCGGATGCCGATTATTTGCCTACTTGGTATCAACAGCGAAGCAGTGGGGCATTAGGTGTGGATGAACAAGACGCAGCAACCAAGAAGGCAGCAGTTCATGCCAATACCCCAACGATCGCCCATTTTGACACCCTGGGACGGACCTTTTTGACCATTGCCGATAATGGTTCTGGCAATGTCTCAACTCAATCGTGAACTTGAACATCGTCATGATAAACGCCCTATACTGAGTGATTTAAAAGATAGTGGCTCCGTCGAACAAGACAGTGATGTTGTTATCATGCTTTACCGCGATGAAATCCACCATCCTGATACTCCAGATCGTGGCATTTGTGAGTTAATCCTTCGCAAGCAGCGTAATGGACCTACTGGTACAGCAAAACTCCTGTTTGATCATCACTTTACCAAATTCAAGAATTTATCTCGCAGTCGCGGCTTTTAGATAGGGCAGTGCGGTCTTGTTGCAACATTATGGAAAATCTTCTCAAACAGAGGCTTCCCCTACGCCACAAGTTTAACTGGAGTTTCATCCCACGGCGATCGCTCGCCGTCATCATTCTACTGAGTATCCTATTATTCAATAAATCTATCAAAGCGCGAAAACTCTAAAACTCCGGTAAGAAAAGCTCCCGACTTTGCCCCGCATAATGACGGTAAATAATCTCCGGCGAATTACCCACCATTGTGGCAACATCCTTCACATCCACTCCATTCTTTAACGCCATCGTAATGAATGTATGCCGAGTTTGGTAAAGTTTTCGATACTCAACACCATCAAGGCTTTCCAGCACAGACTTCCAAGCTCATCCACTGAGGTTATGCATATCTATCCACTTACCTTCAGGTGATGGAAATACCTTCGCTTCACCCGATACATCAACCGGTTTAATTGATTTTAACAACCCAGCCAAACGATGATTAATTGGGAAAACTCGCTTCTTCTGCGTCTTCAAACCAGATTTACAGGTTAATCCCGACTGGGAAACCACCACAGCTTGCTCAAACCGAATAATTCTCAACTCATTGGTAATATGCTTCCATTGTAAAGCTACAACTTCTGATGGTCGGCAACCTGTGATGAATAAAAACTCAATTAATGGTACGCACTACCCTTACCCCCATTTTACCCCCAAACTTAATTTGAGCAAAAATTACTCCTCCATCACTCCTCCGGTCTCGTGTTTAGACAATTAAGAATGAATTTGTATACGGCATTTTGCCGTATAATTGATAGAGATGAATGACTAAATGATTTTTATGAGTGACGCTAATATCCCACAAACAATGGCTCGATTAGAAGCTCGTGTAAATTCGGAAATTAAAGCTTTATGGCAAAAAGCTGCCGATTTAGAAGGGGTGACTTTAACAGATTTTGTGATTACCAGCGTTCAGGCTGCTGCTTCCAGGGTGATTGAGCAACATCAAACCCTAAAGTTGAGTGTGGAAGATGCCGAAGCTTTTCTAGAGGCAATTCTCAATCCACCTCAACCGTCGGATGCTTTGGTGAAAGCAACTTTACGTTACAAGCAGCTGATGCAAAATCATGACACTAACGATTGAGTTACTTGATAGCAAAAAGCATAACCGTTCGGTATTCTCTTGTGGAAACGATAGTTTAGACAACTATATACGCACTCAGGCATCCCAAGACATCAAAAAAAAGGTGGCTACAGTTTTTGTTTTAATTGATTCTCCCAATGTTGATATTATTGCGTACTACACTCTCTTTCGTACACAATAAACATTACTAATTTAGATGATGCTTTTGCTAAGGGTATACCTCGTTATCCATTACTACCAGCCACTTTGCTAGGTCGTCTTGCTGTTGACAGCACTTATCAAGGTCAAGGCATAGGTGAATTAATTCTGATTGATGCTCTCAAAAGAGTGCTAGATGCAACAACACAGATTGCATCATTAGCTGTAGTCGTGGAGGCTATAAATGAAAATGCTATTAGATTCTATCAAAAATATGGTTTTCGACAGTTTAAGGAATATCCACTCAAGCTTTATTTACCGATAAAATCAATTGCAGAAAGCGAATTAATATAGATTTGATGAGGATTTCAGCCCATAGGTATAAATATGGTGAAGATATTCAGCGAAATCATGCAAAATCTGACACGGGATTGCATACCATAATGGTTCCGGAAATGAGATAATCCAGCAATAGCAAGGCTTTGTCCTGTTAAAATCACACCGCTCGCTTACCTGATGGTTGTCCTTGATATTTCATCTGAATTTGACTCAAGTTAAAATTCGCACTTTTAACGCACATGGGATTAAATCAAATTTTGATTTTTTGTTTTCACACGCTGATAAAATTCAGCCATCGTTTCAATAAAAGAAGTATCTTTATCCCAAAAAGCTGGATAATCTCCCTGTTTTTTAATCAAAATTGCTGGCACACTATTACTTGTTGAAACCTCTATTGTTTGAGGTAGTCGCTTCGTTCCTAACCAAAATTCTCTCACACTACCTTTAATAGTAACTTCTTGTTTTTGTGGCTGGGTATAAAATGAAGTCGCCACTTCGTTCTTAATTTCTTTAGTGTCTAATTCTTGAGAAAGTGCTTTACCTAAAGGTGTTTGAGCAAGTTTTTCTTGAAGTTCAGCTTTTGATAATCCCCGGAGTTCAAATAGCAAAAATGGATTCCTATCTAGTTGGGAAGCAACTAAATAATAAACTCCCGCTATATGTTTACAAGGATTAGATGAATCTGGACAAGAGCATTTAGTTTTAAAGTCATGACGACTCTTAGGTAAGAGATGTAATCCGAGTTGTGAAAATGTATCTTCAATATTTTCAGGAACTTCATTAAGTAAAAGTCGAGAAACAATACTCGCTTTTGATGAAAGTTTATCCACAGCAAGATTCCAGCTATTTTTCGGGATAGGTGTAATTTGAATGGAAATATCGTAAGTTGGTTCTTTGTAAACTCCAAAATATGCATTTACCGAACCTCTGACTTTGGCAGTGATATGGTTGCCATTTATTTCAAAACTCTTGACTTTACCACCACTAGCATAAGAACGACCTCGTTGTAATCTACCTGAATCGGTAAATGATTCCAACGCTTTAATGAAAATTTCTCCCCACCAAGTCCGAGAAAATTTAGCCATATGTCAAAATTTGCTATATTTAATAATATTCCTTCTTGCCTATTCCCTACTCCAATATTGCACTTTTATTTAACGCTATTAACTGTTTAAATGCTTCATTATCAAGTTCTGTCAACCAGGATTCATCACTACCAACAACCGCAGCAGCAAGTTTCTTCTTATCTTCAATCATTTGGTCAATTTTTTCTTCTAAAGTCCCAATTGTCACAAACTTATGTACAAAAACGTTCTTTTTTTGACCTATTCGGAAAGCACGTTAGCGAAGCTTACCGAAGGTATCGCTTGCTTGTTCTTCAACTGCTGGATTCCACCATCGATCAAAATGGAAGACATGATTGGCTTTAGTCAGGGTAATCCCTACACCACCTGCTTTTAATGAAAGTATAAAAACCGATGGTTCCGTTTCCGGGTTTTGAAATTCTTCAATCATCTTTTCCCTTCGCTGACGGGTTGTTCCACCATGCAGATAATATGTGTTGTAATGCAGCGAATGTTTGATATGTTTCTCGATTGATTCGCATACTTCCGTAAATTGACTGAAGATGAGCAAACTTTCGCCTTCCGCAACTGCTTCCTCGACCATTTCTACCAAACGACTGAGTTTATGCGATCGCTCGGTTGAAAATTCGCTACCATCTTGTAAAAATTGGGCTGGATGGTTGCAAATTTGCTTCAATTTCATTAATGTGGAGAGAATTAAGCCTTTACGTTGAATACCTTCTGCTTCTTCTAATTGCTTTTCTACGTCTTTAACAACTGCTTCGTACAGTGATGCTTGTTCTTTGGTAAGATTGGTATATAGTTTTTGGTCAACTTTATCCGGCAAATCGTTAATAATCGATTGGTCAGTCTTAACTCGGCGAAGAATCAAGGGTTCAACCAGCTTTTTCAGGGTACTTGATTTAACTCTGTCATTATCCTTCTGGATAGGAATTTCAAAGGATTTGCGAAACTGCGCTTCTTTCCCCAAATAACCAGGATTAAGAAAGTTAAAAATTGACCATAAATCCAACAAGCGATTTTCTACAGGTGTTCCCGTCAATGCGAGTCGGTGTTTTGCTGATATTTTCAGAATAGCTTTGGTTTGTGCTGCTTTAGGATTTTTAATATTTTGCGCTTCATCCAATACCAAACGCTGCCACTCAACACTATTTAATAGTTTTTCATCTTTGCGAGCTAAAGTAAAGGAAGTAATTATCACATCATGTTGCTGACAAGCAGCTTGAAAATCTGCACGTTGAGTTATGCGATCGCTGCCATGATGTACCATTACTTGCAGATGTGGTGCAAATTTAGCAATTTCCTTTTGCCAGTTTCCTACAACTGAGGTTGGTGCAATCAACAATGTAGGTAATAAGCTGTTTTTATCTTGGTTTAAATTCTCTGTCTTGCTCCCTTTTTTCTCTGAAGTTAGATTTTTCGAGATAGTTGGCGATCGCGATTTTTCTTCCTCATCCTTTTCCTGCACAAGTCTGGCAATT
>CAVYXS010000006.1:0-20948 GCA_963772205.1 uncultured cyanobacterium | reverse complement strand
ATGTATTGCTCGAAGCACTGTTCTGGGGTGAGATTTTGTTTCAACACCTCCGTTGGATGTTGTATTTTACCACAACCAGTACAAGCCAAGTTACAGCGAAACAGCGGTTCTAACATTAATACTAAAGGGAAGCGTTTACGCCCTTTTAAGCGCTGAGTTACAAGATACTTGCCGATATCTATAGCTTGTTGTAAATTAACCGCCATAATTCCGAACACTCCTCTGTTATATGGAAAACACCACAGCAAAAAGCAAAACTGAGTTGATGGTAGTCAGTGCTTCAGCACTGAAAAGCACTAAAGTGCTGACTACAGCAAAAAGCAAAACTGAGTTGATGGTAGTCAGTGCTTCAGCACTGAAAAGCACTAAAGTGCTGACTACGAGTTCTTATGAGACATATCCTTGACTCACAAACCAATCGACAGCATTTTTTAGGGCATTTGTCAAGGAAGATTGAGGTAAACCCAACTCTCTCACCGCCTTTGATGCATCATAATACATAGGTTGTTGCGCCATGCGGACACCATCTAAAGGAACTGACGGTAATTTACCCAAGGGTGCGAGAATTTTTTCATCAACCCAAGCAACGCTTAAAGGTAGCCAAGCAGGTACAGTCTGTTTGGTGCCTTTATACCTGTAAGATGGGCAAGTTGCTCTAGCAGTTCCTTCAGGGTAAGATTTTGGTGTCCTAAAATATAGCGATCGCCTGATTTTCCCCGCTGCAAAGCTAGTAAATGTCCCCTGACGACATCGCGCACGTCAATAAAATTCAAGCCAGTATCTATATAAACGGGCATTTGCCTTCGCAAGAACCGTAGGATAATATCACCAGTTGGGGTAGGCTTGATATCCAATGCACCAATGGGACTACTGGGATTGACGACAACGATTTGCTGTCCTTTACTCGTTGCTTGCATTGCGACTTGTTCTGCGAGAAACTTAGACTTTTTGTAGTCACCCACCAATTTATTTAAGGGACTCTGATGTGTTTCATCTACGACTTTACCAGATTCCCCGACACCAATGGCCGCTACTGAACTGGTATATACAGTCCGTTCAATCCCCGCTTTTTGAGCAGACGCCAAGACATTGCGCGTCCCCTCGACATTGTGATAATAGAGTAACTCGCGGTCTGTTTGCCACAGAGAATAATGTGCTGCAACATGAAACAGATACTGACAACCAAGCATCTGTTCCCAGAGATTGGGGTTATGCAAATCACCCAAAACAATTTCTACCTCTAATTCCCGTAAATTTTCGATGTTACTGCTAGAACGTACCAGCGCTTTAACTGTGTATCCCTCTTGAATTAACAAGCGTACCAAATGGGCACCAATAAAACCCGTACCCCCCGTTACAAATACCTGCATCAATAGCTCCCCCTCTTTTTATACCGGGGAAACCAATCATCTAAAATGGCGTAAACTACAGGCACGACAATCAAACTGAGGATAGTAGATGTCACCAAGCCGCCAGCGATGGATATAGCCATAGGCGATCGCAATTCTGAACCAGCACCTAAACCCAAAGCAATGGGCACCATACCCAATATTGTCGCCGCAGTGGTCATCATAATTGGTCGTAGTCGCACTGGCCCTGCTTTGAGGATGGCTTCTGTTCGCCCTAAGCCAGATGCCCGTAATTGGTTAATGTAATCGACAATCAAGATGGCGTTTTTGTTGGTGATTCCCAGTAAAAACACAAAGCCAATCAGGGAAATCATGCCAAAATCGCTCTTGGTAATTAATAATGCGAGCATTGCCCCAACCAGCGCCAAAGGTAAAGAGATACCAATTACAATTGGGTCTACCCAGCCTTTAAATAGCCAAATCAAAACTAACACAATACACAACGCCGATAGACCAAGAGTAGTGCCAAAACTGCCAAAAACTTCACCCAATTGGGCAGAATCTCCTCCCAAGTCTAAAGAAACACCAGCAGGTATCACCTTTTTGGCTTCAGTTACCAATTTATCAGTGGCGTCACCCAAAGATAAATCTTTACCGAGGTTAGCGCTGATATAAGCTACTCGCTGATTATTCAGTCGTTCAATTTGAAAAACAGTTCCTTGTTGATTAGTTTCACCTATAACAGTGACATCAGCAAATCCCGGTAATTTTACTAATTTGTCTTGAATATTCTTAGCTGCTTTGCTGAGTGCTTGCAAGTCATTACCGCGTAACGCCACCTGCAGGGGTTTTTGACTGCCTGTATCCACAAATTGAATATCTTCTACACTAGTAGTCACACCAGGAAGACTGGGCAAAGTTGAGCGGAATTGGTCTTGTAATTCTGCAGTCTTGATTTTGCGGTTATTTTTCAGTTTCACATAAAGCGTACCTTTATTTGGCTCACCTTCGCGAGAACCAACAGTAGTAAATACTGTTTCTACATCTGGCGACTTTCTTACCACCTCTTCCAGTTTCTTTGCTACGAGAAGAGAGTCGTTTAAGGGATTGGGGAGTTGTCTTTGTAAACCCTGTGCTGGTAAACTTGGTAAGGGAGCGGTGTAAGCAATATTGAACTCACCGCGATCTAGTTTGGGAATAAAGCCTTTGGGAATCAAGGGAATTAAGGCGATACCCACAACAAAGCTGAATACAGCTAAAGCGATGACTATTCCCCGGTGACTCAATGACCAAGCCAGTAAGTCACGGTAAGTTTGAGCAAACCGTAGCCATAATCTGCCTTCGCGGCGACGATTACGGGAAGATGGTGGTTTGAGCCAGTAAATAGATAAAACTGGTGATAAAGTCCGCGCTACCAGTAACGAAGCCAGCATTGCTGCTGATACTGTAATGCCAAAAGGCTTGAAAAACTGACCAACTACCCCGCCCATCAAACCAATGGGGAGAAAAACCGCTACCGCTGTCAACGTGGCTGCTGTGACTGTCAGTCCAATCTCATTTGTAGCTGAAAGTGCGGCTTGGCGGGGACTTTTGCCCTCTTCGACGTGGCGCATGATGTTTTCCACATCAACGATCGCATCATCGACAATACTACCAATTACCAACGCTAAAGCCAATAGGGTGATTGTCTCTAAGTTGAAGCCAAAGCACGCCATGACGATAAACGTCGCCAGCAAAGAGGTGGGAATCGCCAGTGCAGAAATCAGGGTAGCTTGCCAATTCCACAAAAAAGGAAATATCACCACTACCGATAAGACGATCGCTTCAATTAAAGCATCAATCGTTGAATGGGTGGCGTTGCGGATGTACTCTGCTTGCGTCGCCGCTAAAGTTAGTTTGACATCTTTAAGGGTAGACCGCAGTCTTTGAACTTCTTGCTCTACCCGACTCACCACTTCCAACGTGTTAGCGGTACCTTTTTTGATCACCTGAAATGCTAAAGCATTTTTACCATTAAAACGGACTAATGTCGCTCCTCCTGTAGGTAGAGATGTTTGAGTTGGGGATAACACAGGAGCAGATGTAATAGGAGCGCCCAGCAATGATACCTTAAGGACTCCTGGTAATTTAGCGATCGCAGGCTGAATCTGTTCTTTCGTCAACTTAGTCAAATCCGTGAGATTCTTTGAAGCACTCTCAATGGCATAACTAATGGCGGCTGACTCATTTAAGTTCAGGGGAATAATTTTTGTAGATGCACCCTGAGTTAGTTTCAACTGCTGCAACTGAGTTTCGACTTGACGAGTGGATGTATCTAAATTTGTACCAACAACAAAAGACAAACTCACAGCAGTTTGCCCAGGATAGGTAGATGAGCGGATATGCTCAAGTCCTTCCAGTGACTTGAGATGCTGTTCTAACGGCTGAGTGAGTTTGGACTCTGTATCCAGAGCAGTAGCCAGAGGGGCTGTAGCATTCACCACCACTACTGGAAAGGTAATATCTGGAAACAAAGCATACTTGAGGGAACTGAAAGCTAATAGCCCAGCTACCGTCACGGCAATCCAAAAACTAACCGTTAGCCACGAAAAATCAATTGCCCACCTGGAAATATTGAACAGTTCTCGTGCAGATTTTGAGCTACTAGGCTTGAACATCTTAGAAAATTATCGTGCGGGTGACACAATTATTAGACATGCTACAGTAATCACCACAACTTTGCGAGTTGTCCTCACCACCAAATGGCAATATTGCTTATAGCGATTTTCATGTATTTAGACCACACTCTGATTTCTGTATTCCTTTCTTCCTTCTCTACGTTCGCGGAGCGTGTCGGAGACAGACGCTATGCGAATGCGCCTACCCTTCGGGTTCTGCTCTGCAGTATGCGTGAGACAAAAAAATGTCGTTCATTTACCCGAAAATCGCTGTAAATAAGTAATAGACAAGACGGGAAGATTAATTCTCCCATGCCCCATGCCCTATACTATTCTCGTACCCCAGGGAGCTGAATATCAAGCTGTACGTCGCGGTTTGAGTCGTGTTAGCGGCTCAACTCCAAATCTCATCGCGATTCCTCTTGGTATCAAACCACTAACCACATATCTGCACAAATTGCAAGCACAGGGACAATTATCCCATCATTCACAACCCAGAGTGCTGCTGATGGGTTTATGTGGTGGCTTAACTCCGACGTACAAAGTCGGTGATATTGTCCTGTATCAAGATTGTATATATCAGGGAAAACTGCAAGAATGCGATCGCACCTTCACAGCAGAAATTAACTCATACCTACCCTCACCACTGAATGTAGTCAAATCCTTGACGAGCGATTGCGTAGTTTGTGCGGCGGCAGAAAAACGCCATCTAAATGAAGTGTTTGCGGCTGATGTGGTTGACATGGAAGGATTTGCTGCTTTAGAGTTCTTTAATGCAGTCAGTGTATCTGTCGCCATATTACGAGTGGTCAGTGATGACTGTCACCATGATATACCTGACCTGACATCAGCTATTAACTCTGATGGTTCACTCAAGCCTTTGTCCCTCGCGTTAAAATTACTCAGTCAGCCTGTTGCCTCAATCCGACTAATTCAAGGTTCTTTACGGGCATTGAAGGTGTTAGAGCAGGTGACAACATTGCTGTTTTCTGATGCTCAAAGGGAGAAATAAGAAATAGAGATTTATGCTGACGGTAGGTTACGCCAACACAAATATGCTATGGCGTTTCCCATTCAGAAAATGTTTTCTGGCTTGTAGTAGCGCTTTAGCGCCATAAAGTTTTAAACTAAGCGCTAAAGCGCTACTACGAACTTTTACTTGACAAATGCATCAAAGTACTCACAGTACGGCATCAAACTTTTAGGTCGATACAGTGGCTCTGTGGTTAATTTCCAACGCAGTTTTGTACTTAAATGAATATTTTTATCAAAAAATTCTTGATTAAAGATGGTATGATCTGTTAAATCGTGGTCGGGATTAACAATGTCTCTATCGATGACTCCCGTTAAAGCTATCAACCCTTCAACCTGATTATTAAAGGCAACTTTGTAATCGGGATTAATCCCCCCTTCTGCAACAGTTTCGGGATGGTCAACAAACTCAAGTGGTAACTTCAATTTTTGAATTTCGTCTAACATCCACTGTAAAGCCCCATCAGATAAACCACTTGTTTGATCCCCTCCACCACCAACGCAGGTATGAACTCCGGGAAACCAGACTTGGCGAAGTTTAGTTGGAGCTTGATTACTAATTCGCATTGGCGTTACATTATATACCTCACGTCGCTCATCAATTGCAACTGCATGAAATGCGTTTTCAATTAACCGATTTACCTGCACATCATGGAATTTGTATTGAGCATTAATCAAATTACTCAAAACCGGAATTTGATTAGGAATACCCAATTCACCAACTGTATCCCAACAAGCGAGTAACTTAATCGGCACATTTTCTCCATACTGCTTGCGAAATGCGATCGCATCTGGATGACTAGGGGGAATATCCCGTTGCCGATAAAGATTATAAGCCTCTGGTATGTGGTGAATATAGGGTGGTTTTAGTAATCCTGAACAATAAATCAAGCCTGCCAAACTTCTTACAGTATATGCACCGCGACTAAATCCAAATAAATAGATTTCATCTCCTTTTTCATAGTTTAAACATAAGAAACAATATGCGTCTTGAATGTTATCGTCAATACCACAGCCAAAAGCTTTACCAGTGATTTGATTAAATTCATCATATCCAGTACCCAGTCCCCGTTGGTAATATGTAATCTGAGATGTACCATCCTGGGCGGTTGGTTTAATGATTTGAGCTATTTTAACAACATTAGTGGGGACTGGACGAGATAAACTGTCCCAAGTCCCATCACAACAAACGATTAGACGTTTATTCATCAGTTTCGCCCTCAAGCAGATGATAACCAATTAGAAAAATTTAGGACTTATGCTAGGACGCATCTAATTATAGAGACATTAGGGACTTGCAAATAAAAAAATACTCAATTATTTACTGTGGGGTGGGCGTCTCGCCCGCCTTTGTCTACGGGCGGGCAAGATGCCCACCCCACAAGATGGGATAATTTATTTGTTGGAAATCCCTTAACGCGAATTTAATTAACTCGACTACAACTTGACTCATTAAACCTGTCGATGTTCTTGATGGATCAAGTCATATTCATCCACGACATCGTCATGTTGTGAACAAATATTATCAGATTCATCAGAAATATTATAACGTTATGAACAAACATGACAATGTTTCTTATCGATCAAGTCAGATTCATAAGGAATATTATAACGTTATGAACAAACATGACAATGTTTCTTATCGATCAAGTCAGATTCATCCATAACATCGTCTCGTTATGAACAAACATCAGGGATAAACCCGTCCCTTCCACGCACCACCGCGCCCTTGCCAATGACGCATAGCAGAATCTATAGTCATCATGGTATAGAGAAAAGCGATCGCAGGTAAACAAAGCGCTAACCAAGGTGGACATTTATAAAACCGAATTGTCGGCAAATAAACCAAAGTCATCAATAGCCATGCTGATAAACTGGTAAGTGCGATCGCTCCATTCCCCAGTAACCCACCGACAATCAAACCTACAGGTGGAACTAGATAAATCAAAGTCATAGCTACGACTGTTCCCGCTAACAAAACTGGCGAATAATTCAGTTGAGTATAAGCAGTCCGCGCTACCATATTCCAAATCGGTTCTAAATCAGGATAGGGACGCAAACTGCGAGTTAACGTACTCAATCCCAACCAAATGCGCCCTGTGGAAGAGGATGAAGGGAAGAAAGCATGATTCCCCCGCTGCTTAACGGCAGCAGCTAGGCTACAATCATCAATTAAAGTTTGACGAATACTGGAAATACCACCGATTTGGGCTAACGCATCTGAACGAATCAGGATAGAACCCCCAGCAGCAGCAGCAGTTGCTTTTTTTGGATTATTCACCCAGCGAAAAGGGTAGAGTTTTTGAAAGAAAAAAACGAAAGCGGGAATTAAAAGCTGTTCCCAAAAGCTTTGACATCTCAACCGCACCATCACAGACACCATATCTAAATCATCTTTTTCGGCTTTGGCTACCAGTCGCCGGAGATTACTAATATCATGCTCGATATCTGCGTCAGTTAGTAAATAATAGTCTGGTGTGAATGCACTAGCTTTTGCAATTCCTTGTTCCAGCGCCCAGATTTTTCCAGACCAACCGGCAGGGAGCGCTTCACCAGGGATAATATGTAATTGTTGGGGTTTATTGACAGCGTAGGCAACTCCTTGAGCAAAAGCTGCTGTACCATCAGTACTGCGATCGTCTACCAAAAACACGTTAAAATCACCGGGATAATCTTGGTTGAGAAGCGATCGCAGAGTAATTGGCAGTAATTCAGCTTCGTTACGGGCGGGAATAACTACACAAATAGTAGGTATAGATTCTAGCACAGTTTCTGCAACTTCTAATTTTTGGTCTGTCCGCCAAAATTGCCCCCGTAAACTGAGTAATCCTATCCACATAATTAAGGATAAAAGCGTTAATCCGTAAACAATTGCAGCCATAACCTCTTGCAAATTCGACCTGACTCAGACACAATACTATCTCTGCTGGTTCAGAAAAAAACTTTTTTTCTCCGTGGTGCGAAATTCATACTATTGTTAAGGTTGAGTAGTATTTGATGCAAACACAAGACAGAGTAAACGTCAATCAAGTCGCCGGAGCGATCGCAGCTAGCCAGGAATATCTGCTTTCAATTCAAAATCCTGCAGGTTATTGGTGGGCAGAGTTAGAATCTAATGTTACTATCACTGCTGAAGCCGTCCTCTTACATAAAATTTGGGGGACAGACAAAACTCGACCTTTACACAAAGTCGCAGCCTACTTACGTTCTCAACAACGACAACATGGCGGTTGGGAGCTTTTTTACGGCGATGGCGGTGAAATTAGCACTTCGGTTGAAGCTTATATGGCGCTGAAACTGCTGGGTGTACCCGCCAACGATCCGGCGATGATTCAGGCACGGACTTTTATTCTAGAACATGGTGGCATCAGCAAAACTCGCATTTTTACCAAGTTACACCTAGCCCTAATTGGCTGCTACGACTGGCGCGGCTTACCTTCCCTACCATCTTGGGTGATGCTGCTACCCTCGGCTTTGCCTTTCAACATATATGAATTGTCAAGCTGGGCACGTTCTAGCACCGTACCACTACTGATTGTATTTGACCGCAAACCTGTTTTTATCACCGACCCAGCTATCAATTTAGATGAACTTTATACCGAAGGTGCTAATCAAGTCCAGTATGAATTACCCAGAAATGGCGATTGGACAGATTTATTTATCACCCTGGATCAAGGGTTCAAGTTGCTAGAAAATCTAAATTTAGTACCCTTGCGCGAAGAAGGTATTAAAGCTGCTGAAAAATGGATTTTAGAACGGCAAGAAGCCACAGGCGATTGGGGTGGAATTATCCCCGCCATGTTAAACTCACTGTTAGCTTTACGGTGTCTCAATTACGATGTATCTGACCCCATTATCGAACGCGGACTCAAGGCAATTGATAACTTTGCAATTGTGACTGAGGATAGTTACCGAGTGCAACCCTGTGTCTCACCAGTGTGGGATACAGCATGGGTAATCCGAGCCTTGATAGATTCTGGGTTTGCACCAAATCATCCTACTATAGTCCAGGCTGGAGAATGGTTGTTATCCAAGCAAATTCTCGATTACGGAGATTGGGCTGTAAAAAACCACCAAGGTAAACCAGGAGCTTGGGCTTTTGAATTTGACAATCGCTTTTATCCAGATGTAGATGATTCTGCAGTGGTTGTCATGGCTTTACATCAAGCCAAACTCCCCAATGAAAAGTTAAAACAGGCAGCAATTAACCGCACCCTCAATTGGATTGCTTCCATGCAGTGTAAACCGGGCGGTTGGGCTGCTTTTGATGTCGATAATGATCAAGAATGGCTGAATGCGGTACCCTATGGCGACTTAAAAGCCATGATTGACCCCAACACAGCTGATGTTACCGCCAGAGTGTTAGAAATGCTAGGGGCTTGTAACCTATCAATAGATGATCGTAGTCTAGAAAGAGCGATCGCCTATCTCATGGACGAGCAAGAAACCCCAGGCTGTTGGTTTGGTCGTTGGGGAGTCAATTACATTTATGGTACAAGTGGTGTTATCTCTGCCCTAGCCCTGATTGATCCACAAAGACATAAACTCAGTATTGAACGGGGAGCCACTTGGTTAGTCAAATGTCAAAACCGAGATGGTGGTTGGGGTGAGACTTGCAGCAGTTATGATGATCCTAGCCTCAAAGGACAAGGGACAAGTACCGCATCCCAAACCGCTTGGGCGTTAATTGGGTTAATCGCTGCAGGTGAAGCCACAGGCGAATTTGCTCGTGATACCATTGACAGAGGAATTGCTTACCTTTTAACAACTCAAAAGCCAGATGGTACTTGGTATGAAGCAGAGTTTACAGGAACCGGTTTCCCCTGCCATTTTTATCTGAAATATCACCTTTATCAGCAATATTTTCCTTTAATAGCTTTAGGGCGCTATCAAGCACTTAACTTGAGCGATTAGGGACTAGGGATTGGGAACTAGTGGTTTGTCCCATTAATTTTGATAGATTTCGTAATAAGCACTTCAGTGCTTAAGAGGAGGACTAAAGTCCTCTCTGCGTTCCCTGCGGGACGCAGGGAACGCGGAGCGTGTCGTAGACAGACGCTACGCGAAGACTACAAACGTTTTTACCGCTGATAACTAATGGCACGAACCACTAGTACTCCACCACATTAATTTTGAAGGGTTTGTAGTGAGCGATTTATCGCTCTTTAAAGCACTTAAGTGCTGACTACAGCCCATCAAAATTAATGCCACAAATGACAAAATAATAACTAACAAATGACCAACTTAATTGAGTACGAACAAGCCAGTGAAGAAGTCCGTGCGGTGTATGACGATATCCGCGCCACGCGCCAGAATGACTACATTAACAATTTTTGGAAAGCCATAGCCAATCATCCCCCCACCCTACAACGAACTTGGCAGGCGATCAAGGAAGTGATGAGCCAACCTGGCGAAATTGATCCATTGATGCGCGAACTGATTTACATCGCCGTCAGTATTACCAATGGCTGTGATTATTGCATTGCTTCACACACCGCCGCTGCACGTAATAAAGGAATGAGTGATACTATGTTCGGTGAACTCTTAGCCATCACCGCCACAGCCAACTCAACCAATCGCCTTGCTAATGGCTATCAAATTCCCGTAGACGAGCGATTTAAGACCTAGGAATTGGGAAAATTTCCAGTTATATCATGTCCGCCTAATTAGTTATAATTCCCGCATCTGTGCAAAAACTGGGAAACTCTCTTTCCCCCAGCTAAGTGCCCCCTGCCCCCCTGCCGTCTTCATGATAAGTCTTTAACCGGACACGATATTACAGCTATTTTCAGGTAAAAATACCACGCTGTGGGGAACATTACTGTGCCCTGACGATAGATGTGGTTATTGCCTGAGAACTGCTGTAATAAAAATATGCCAATTATTAATGCTAAAAATACTCTTTTGTTAACAAAGCTTACCCGAATATCAGTCAAGCTTGTAGCTAGTGCTAATCAGAAATAATCTCAATAAATTAGGATAAAAAATAGAGCCTGTAGAGATTTGTAATTCTTACATAGTAAGAGGTTGATACATTTTGTTTGTGTTTTAAGGTTTAATGATAAAACGCACAACCTGATGTAAAAAAAATTTATGACTTACGATAACCGCGCCACGGTGAAAAGAGTTTTAATTATTACCCTACTGCTAAACTTGTTTGTGATGGGATTAAAAGCATTTGTCGGCTACTCAACGGGTTCTCTCAGCTTGCTAGCAGATGCTTTGCATAGTGTTACAGATAGCGCCAGCAACATTTTAGGATTGATGGCTAGTAAGTTTTCTTCCCCACATCCTGATCGTGAACATCCCTACGGACACCAGAAATTTGAAGCTGTAGCAGCATTAGGAATCTCTGCTTTTTTAGGAATAGCATGTTTTGAAATTCTCCAAGGTGCAGTTGAGAAAATTCTCAAAGGTGGTGAACCTGTAAAAATATCAGGTTCAGAATTGTGGCTCTTACTGTTGGTGTTAGGCGTGAATATTTTTGTGACTTTTTATGAACGCAATGAAGGAAAGCGAGTCGGTAGCCCAATTTTGATTGCTGACGCCACACATACCATGAGCGATGTTTGGGTAACAATCGCTGTACTTGGTGGTTTAATTGGGATTTGGTGGTTAAATATTCAATGGCTGGATGTATTGTTGGCTTTTCCGGTAGCTTTGTTAGTATTTTGGAGTGGTTGGTCAGTTTTAAAAGAAAATTTGCCTTCACTGGTAGATGAAATGGCGATCGCACCAGAAGCGATACATGTGATCGCGGTTGCTGTTCCTGGGGTAATTAACTGTCATGATATCGCTTCTCGCGGTGTTCTTGGTCGTCAAATCTTCATTGAAATGCATTTGATAGTAGAAGCACCAGATGTAGAAACTGCTCACCGCATCACTGAAGAAGTAGAAAGCCGACTGGAAGAACGTTTCCACCCAGTGAGAGTTTTAATTCACGTTGAGCCACCAGCATATCAAGAAGAAAAAATTAGCTTTGAATCTGGCTCGAAATAGCGAGACTGACAATTTTCTGGTTTTCTGACGCACCCTAACAAATCAAATATGGGGTAATTTATTTTTGGGTACTCGCTAAAGTTGATGCCGATAAGAAGCAACTAAATTTGCTACAATATCAACTAGTTCCCCTGGTTCTACTGGTTTAGCTACATGAGCCTGAAAGCCTGCTGCTAGGGCACGGATACGATCCTCGCTATCAGCATAGGCAGTTAAGGCCAGAGCAGGTACTCTCCCACCACCTTTTGGTTTGAGTGTACGCACCTTGCGAATTAGGGTATAGCCGTCTTCTTCAGGCATAGCAATATCACAAACAAAAATATCTGGCTGTAATTCTGGTAGCACTTGGAGCGCCAGCGCTGCTGATGTAACTGCTGTGACGATCGCTCCATCTGCTTCCAATACGGTAGAAAGGTAAAAGCGGCTATCCTCATCATCATCAACAACAAGGATATTTAAGCCAGCCAGAGCTAGAGCATCTTGCATACAGTCTCCATTGCCTGAGGCAGAAAATTATTCTGATGATCTGCTGATTTTTAGCTATATCACTATACCAATGGTAATTTTACTGCCATTTCATCAATTTTCCTATCACGATAAAATTGCTTATACCATATTTAACCTTGGTATTTGTAATTACTATCATTCAATCAGAAAAAACTTTTCAAATGCGTAGGGTGCGTTACGCTGTCGCTAACGCACCCTACGTGTCTAAAAAAAATGTATTAAATATCAGCAAATTCAAGAGTTATGAAGTTTGAGTTTATTCCTAACTCATCACTCATAACTCCCTTACTCCCATTCTATGGTTCCAGGTGGCTTGGAGGTAATGTCATACACCACCCGATTCACACCTTTGACTTCATTGACAATGCGGTTGGAAATCACTTCCAACACCTCATAAGGAATTTTCGCCCAATCAGCGGTCATCCCATCTTCACTGGTGACAATCCGTAATACAATTGGATGGGCGTATGTACGCTGATCACCCATGACGCCGACACTGCGAATTGGCAGCAAGACAGCAAAAGCTTGCCAAACATCGTGATACAAACCCCGTTGGTTGATTTCTTGGCGGACAATTAAATCAGCATCGCGCAAAATGTTCAACCGTTCGGCGGTGACTTCGCCTAAGATGCGAATCGCTAAACCAGGCCCTGGGAACGGTTGGCGTTGGACAATTTCTTCTGGTAAACCAATAGAACGCCCAAGTTTGCGGACTTCATCTTTAAATAGTTTCCGCAGTGGTTCTACTAGTTTAAATCGCAAGTCTTTGGGCAAACCACCAACATTATGATGGCTCTTGATTTTCACCGCTACCCGTTCACCGCTTTGGGGATCAACGTTGGTATCAGCGGATTCGATCACATCTGGATATAAAGTACCTTGAGCTAGATAATCAAAATGTCCGAGACGTTTGGATGTTTCTTCAAATACATTGATAAATTCATGTCCGATGCGGCGGCGTTTTTCTTCAGGATCGGTAACACCAGCAACTTTAGCTAAGAAGCGATCGCGAGCGTTAACATACTCTACAGGAATATGAAATTGCTCTTGAAATAGCTTCACCAACCGCTCTGGCTCATACTTTCGCATAAAGCCTTGATCGATAAACACACAAGTCAATTGCTCACCAATTGCTTTATACAACAAAAAGGCGAGGGTAGAAGAATCCACACCCCCAGACAACGCCAACAGCACCCGTTTTTCACCAACTCTAGCGCGAATTTCACGAATTGATTCTTCCACAAAAGCCGCAGTTGTCCATGTGGGTTCGCACTCGCAAATATGGTAGACAAAGTTACGGATTAATGCTATGCCGCCAACAGAATGCACTACCTCTGGATGGAACTGCACGCCGTAAAGTTTCTTAACATGGTCGGCAATGGCCGCACATGGTGTATTTTCTGTATGGGCAAGTAATTCAAATCCTGGTGGCATTTGAGTTACTGAGTCTCCATGACTCATCCACATGGTTGTCCCATCTTCGACATTAGTCAGCAAGTCTGTGGGATCATCTATATATAATGATGCTTTGCCATATTCACCTCGGTCAGCCTTGGCTACTTCCCCACCAAGTTGACTCACCATCAGCTGCATACCATAGCACACACCGAGAATGGGGATGCCCAAATGCCAAATTTCTGGGTCACAATGGGGTGAGCTATCGCCATAAACTGAATTCGGTCCACCAGAAAGAATAATTCCTTTAGGATTTAGTTGCCGTAAATGGGAAGCTGGAGTACGATAGGACAGGACTTCAGAGTAAACTTGAGTTTCGCGAATGCGACGGGCAATCAGTTCCGAATATTGAGAGCCAAAGTCCAGAATCACAATCATTTGACGATTGAGTCCACCCAAATTTTCCGATGTTTGAGGGGATTGTTCTGTCAGTAGAGTCACCGCTGTATTCATGATGGCGAGAGTGTGTCTGTAAGGATAAATTGCCGCTCTGTGGTTTAACTGCTACCATTGATTTTTGGCTGGTTAGGTTCGTAATGGTAAACGAATCCTCGACAAACGCAATATATAGCGTTTGTTTAGCCTGTGAACATTGAATGGTATAAGAAGAAAAACCTACCCTAGTGTTCTTACTAAAAAAATATTTACGTGGACTATTTATGATGATTCATAATAAGTTAGCATAATTTTCCGGATAAGATACAAGCAGTTTTGCTCTTCATGATAATTTTGCGATCGCGGTCAAAGAGGATAGAACCACAGACAGTGGCTGTAGCACCCCGTTGGCTATGACTTTGGATATATTCTTGGGTGCGGGAATCAATAGCTTCGGCGATCGCACTATAAACTTGATTTACCCAATCGCTACCAGTAGCATCAAGCGATCGCAGGTGTGCTAGTGCAGCTTCAGCGGTGGGGCTGTTAAAAACTGTTTGTATATCTGCTGACTGTAACCCAGCTAGGGCACACTGTGCTGCCAAAATTTCCCGGCGTCCATCAGCTAGGTGATGATGGGTATGAAAAATTCCCCCCGCCAGTTTCATCAACTTACCATGATAGCCAAACAATAAAATTTCTTTGACCCCTAGGACATCAGCTTCGACTAACATTGGCCCTAGCCAGTTAGCCGTTTTTACCAATCGCTGAGAATCAATCCCTGTTTTCTGTGCTAAATCTAAGCCGTTTTCGCCAATACAGAAGACCAAAGTATCAAAACGACTAGCTTTTTGTTGCAATTCACTGCGAAAAGCGGTTAACTGATCAGGTGTACTTAAAGGTTGAGAAATCCCCGTTGTTCCCAACAGCGAGAGTCCTTCAACCACACCAAAAGCAGCATTAGAAGTGCGAACAGCGAGCGATCGCCCGAATGGGAGAATAATAGTCACCGTGATTTTTTCTGCCGGTGCCAACATCTGCTGCAAATTCTCTTGTAACAGTCTTTGAGCATAGGCATAAATAGCCGGCTCATCACCAGCATTTATCTGTCTACCAATCCCTTCTCCACCGTGAATAATTACTCTCTCCCCATCTCCCCCTCTCCATTGCACCATTGCCCAAATTGGTGTATCTCTAGTCAGGTCAAGATTATCACCCGGATCACTGCGGGTAATTGCCAAAGCTACGTCTTCAGATAATCCTGCTACCTGTTCAATTGGTATTTCTACTATTTGGGCTGGTGCAATCAAATTCACCGACGCGACTGTTAGGGCTTGACGATGGCGTAACCAGTGTAGCGCAGCCACAGCAGCAGCACAGGCAAAAACGGGGAGTGTGTATCCAGAACGGGACATTACTCTATATTCCTACTTCTGATAGTAGAGCTTGCATAGCTTGCCATGATATGCCTTGTTGAAGATAACGCGGCGCTTCAGCATTGTAAGGACTCTGTATTCGGTCAATACTGAGAATGTTTGCCCCATCTGGTAGCACTGGTACATCGGGATCAAATGCGGTGGAGCGCATCAATGAACTGGAAAATCCCTTGAATATGGCAATTTTATCTTGTTCATTGTCAATTTCCACCGTTACAAGTAATACTTCTTGTGGACGTTTGGCGGTATATTGTTCCAGTCGCTTACCAATGGAATTCATTTTTTGCATCAGGGACTAAGGATTAGTAATCGATCCCATTAATTCTCGTGGGTGAATAAGTTCGTAGTTGCGCTTCAGCGCTGCGATAATCAAAAGCACTAAAGTGCAACTACAAACAACCTATTAAAATTAAGGATACAGACTACAATCACGACTGTGTAGCTGAACGTCCCTGTTTAGCAAGCTTGACAAGCACAAAGTAGCTTAAGTAAAGGACGTAAATTATTAAACTAATTATTCCTAAAAAGCCCAGGAATCCAGGTTTACTATTGGCATGAAAATATTCTCTAAAAAGTAACGGAGCCTCGAACCAGACTTGACAATAAGAAGATTGGGCAGCTTTTGCGGAAAAAGCACAACCTAAAAAAGGTATCAAGACAATAGCACCCAAAATCGAATAAACAGTCATAGCCCAACGCCAAGAGGTAAACAGCAGTTTCAAAGTCCCGCTAGCTTGATACTCAATGTCATCATTGAGAATCTACCCAAAACCACAGCGAAATGGGAATCAGTATCCGCGCCATTAACCCTGAAAGAAAGCTGACGCCAAACCCACCAATCATCAGGTAAATTGTGATTGCCAACAAACTGGATACTTTCCAGTAAATGATTAACAAGCGTTGTATACCTTCGGATTTTTGTACAAAAGCCCAAATCAACAGAATTATGGGCATAATTACGGCAAATAATACCGCTAGTCTGTAGTCAATCCAAACATAGGGACGAAACCAAAGATTTTCCATAGTTTTTGCCAGACTAATAAGTCTAATATTTTTAAGGAAGAGTCAGTATCGAGAATCGAGTTATATATCAGTTATTAGCTAGCTATTTAACTGATAACTTCATAGATAATAACTATACACTTTGAGAAAAATCAAAAGTCTAGGAAATAGCTTCAGCACTATAGGAATCCGGCTTGATTTTTGAAAAGATGCGTAGGGTGCGTCATCGCTGAGTACAGCACCATCATCAAGGATTTGGTGCGTTACGGATTTCATCCTAACGCACCCTACTTGAGAAAAATCAAAAGTCTCGGAAATAGCTTCAGCACTATATCTTTTAGATATTTACTAATTCGTCAATGTTGTTTTGAAGATTTGTAGTGAGAAAGATAGCAGGCAAGAGGAAATAGACTTGAAATTCTCTTTTGGCAAGTGTTTTATGATTACTTTACGTCCTAATTTACTTTTAGGGCTATGCTACCTACAAAAAATCTCCAAAAAATGCACTGGATATAAGGATATAGGCTTGTTAGACCGATCCCAAGAAAGATCAGGTGCAGGATAGAGGTTAGGAGGTGTTGATTCTGTTTGTGGCTGGCGACTAAAAGGGGTAGTTAGAGGCTTAGATCTTGCACCAAACGATGGAAATCGCACGTCACTGGCTACAGCTTAACCCGTCTAAGTAGGTAGGTTGGCTATAAGAGTAAAGTCTGCTGTCCAAGGTGCAAAACCTAGATTTTAGCTGACTTTGAGCAGGCGGACTTGGTTTATTTTGTTTAGTTGCGACTTCTAGTCGTTCGGGCAAGATGGCATGATATCAGTAAATAGATGCTGATTGCTTGGGCGTCAGAAGAAGACAAAATTAGCCAAATCAATTTCTAGTCTTCATAAAGCCGACATTCAACTGCATCTGGGTTGTCATCGCAATATTGCTCTAGGGAGTTTTTTGGCTTGCTTTGGCGCTGATGGGAGGCTTCAGCTTGCAGTTCTTCAACTGCATCCCAAGCCGCTGCACATTCAGCAGAGTTGCTACCTGAGATATCACAGACAGTACGAGCTTCTTCAATTTCTTCTTGGATTTGTTCGCTGATATTGGTTGTAGCTTTTTCTTGGATGTTGGTCATAACTTTAGTCTCGTTGTGTGGTGTTAATACCAGTATAGAAAATGTTCAAAAATTGCAGTTTTTTGTTCTATCATTCACCATTCTAACCACTTAGCTGTTAAGTTAGTGCTTTAGACTGGTAATCTATAACTAATACAACGAACTGGGGTATGTACGCTGTATTTATATTTATCTTTTAAGATTTTATCCACCCAATACTACAAAAGTATCATCATACAATATATTTAGTGCATCTAGTGGAGAGTCAGAAACCCCACGCCTAAAGGCGGGGGCTTGAAAAAAGCCCTAATCTGACCAGACTCAGTACGAAGGCGTACTACGTTAGAGGCAAGAGTTCAAGACCTACCAGGGAGAGTGCGAAGTTCCTTGCTCTAGAACTGAACGATTAAACAGGCTTAAAGGGGTTAAACCAGTGTCGTTTAGATAGTTACCGACCTCTAACATTGTCGCAGCTAACATTACTGGAGTAGCAAGGCAATTCCCGGCATACAGGGAAATGGATAAGTACTACTCCTCTGCTTATCCAGACCCCTATTGGGGGACAGCGATTAAAATCGCAGTTCGACAAGCTCACTGTAACACCTGCGCCTTACCCCCATGCATGAATGCAGGGGGGTAAGGCGCGAAGACTCTGATGACAAAGAGAGCTTCTGGGGAGAGCAAGGGCACTGAGGGGATATAAATTTGTCTGGTGTCAAAACTTCTAGGATGCAATTCTTCCCAGGATCAAAAATTACTACCCTAACAACAGAAAGAGCCGAAAACTGATGGCAGACCAAATGCAGTGGGCAAATGCCCTGTCAACCCGTCCTTCTTTGGAAGCAGCTGTTACAGATGTTGTAGAACAGGCTGTCTCGTCGTTAACAGCACCTGCGGATTTAGGGCTGGTATTCATTTCTTCGGCTTTTGCGAGTGAGTACTCCCGACTGTTACCGTTGTTGTCTGAAAAACTATCAGTACCTGTGCTGATTGGTTGTAGTGGCGGTGGTGTGATTGGGACAACAGCTAATGGACAAACCCAAGAGATGGAAGGAGAAGCCGCCATCAGTTTGACTTTGGCGCATCTTCCAGGGGTAGATTTGCAAGTATTTCATGTTGTGTCCGAAGAATTACCTGATTTGGATAGTTCACCAGATGCTTGGATCGATTTACTCGGTGTACCAGCATCACCAACACCCCAGTTCATCTTGCTGTGCGGTTCATTCTCATCGGGAATCAATGATTTATTGCAGGGGTTGGATTTTGCTTATCCTGGCTCAGTAACTGTGGGGGGACAAGCCAGCGCTGGGGGGATGAGTGGACGTATTGCTCTATTTTGTAATGATACCTACGGCTCTCAGGGACAACGCCTGTATCGAGAGGGTACCTTGGGCTTGGCGTTAAGTGGTAATATTGCGGTGGAAACAATTGTTGCTCAAGGATGCCGACCAATTGGTAAGCCATTGCAAGTCACAAAAGCCGAACGTAATATCATCTTGGAACTGGATGAGCAAGTACCGCTAATAGTGTTGCGAGAATTGATTTCTAATCTCAGCGAAAAAGAACGGATGCTGGCGCAGCATTCTTTGTTTGTCGGCGTGGCAATGGATGGATTTAAACTGAGTTTACAGCAGGGAGATTTTTTAATTCGTAGCATACTGGGGGTAGATCCATCTGCAGGTGCGATCGCAATTGGCGATCGCGTCCGTCCAGGCCAACGGTTGCAATTTCACCTACGCGATGCGGAAGCTTCTGCTGAAGACCTGGAATTATTGCTACAGCGCTATCAAAACCAACTAACCACCGAACCCTCTGCCGTTGCGGCTTTGATGTTTTCTTGTGTAGGTCGTGGTGAAGGACTTTACGGTCAAAGCAATTTTGATTCTGAGCTATTTAGGCGCTACCTCGATCATATCCCTGTAGGCGGCTTTTTTTGTAGCGGCGAAATCGGTCCTATTGGTGGTAGTCACTTTTCTGCATGGTTACACCTCAGTATTTGGCATTTACCGAGGAATGGAGAGTGATGAATTATAAATTAATTCCTAACTTCTAACTTCTTGAAGATTGTCGAGAGAGTTTCCAAGCTCGCCAGATAGCGTAACTTAGCAACGATGTGGCAGCAAAAGCGTAAGTACTTCCACTAGGTATGCCAGCAATAGCTAATGCCAAACTTCCCACCCACAACGTTAAAGAATAAATCAACAAAACTGTCCAACGATGGGACAAACCAGCATTTAGCAATCGGTGATGGAGATGGCGTTTATCGGCAGTAAAGGGCGATTTACCAGAGCGGAGTCGCGCTAAAATTACTGCTGACATATCTATAATCGGTACTGCCAAAATTAGATAGGGCAATAACACAGCGGTGAAAGCGGGAATTTTCACTAAACCAATTACACCCACGGCGGCGAGGATGAATCCCATAAAATAAGACCCACCATCTCCCATAAAGATTTGGGCGGGGTTGAAATTATAGCGGAGAAAACCCAGGGACTGCAGCGCACCCCAGTGCTGATGGTGGTGCTTGGCACCGACGGGGCCACCGCCGCCATCGAGCGGGCCCCGGACCATCCTCGAGGCCGACTTCCCCTATCTCGGGCCGCCCGCCCTCCTCACCGGGTCGGGCTCGGAGAGTGCCTACGCCGAATTGCAGCACCTGACCGACGTGGTGATCCTCGTCAGCCTGGTCGTGGCGGGCTGCAGCCTCGCGGTGAGCGTGGCCGCCGGCCTGACCGACCGCAGGCGCCCGTTCAGCCTGCTGCGGCTGGCGGGCGCACCGATCGGCGTGCTGCGCCGCGTGGTGGTCCTGGAAAGCGCCGTCCCCCTCGTGGTAGTCGCCGTGATATCCGCGGGGACAGGCTTCCTGGCCTCGGCGCTGTTCCTCCGGTCCGAGCTCGGCGAATCGCTCCAGTCCACCGGGAGGCGGTTACTACCTCATCGTGCTCGGCGGGCTGCTCGCGTCGCTCGCCGTGATCGCCTGTACGTTCCCGCTGCTCAAGCGGATCACCGGCCCCGAAACCGCCAGGAACGAGT
>CAVYXS010000005.1:0-6326 GCA_963772205.1 uncultured cyanobacterium | reverse complement strand
TTGTAGTCAGGCTGCAATTTTTCTAACCACTTTTCTCTAATCGAACGAAACGATTCTGCCTGAAGCCAATGATTAAAGCGAATTCGCAATTGCTCTGCGGCTTGTTGACATTCTGCTACTGTTGGTACTTTCTTCGTCGGTTTGGGTATACCCATTGGTCGTTCGCGCAAATCCAAACTACGATAAGTTGTTTGCCAGTGTTGATAATCTTGAAGAACTTCTAGGGCGGGGGGTAAATTACCTGTAATTTCCACGGTTGGTCGAGCAGATTCTTCACCAATTTGAAGCGTGACAGGAAATCCTTGCTCAAAGCTTCCAGAACCTAGCTTCAAAATGACTAATCTTTCCACAAACAACAGACTCCAATATGTAAAAAACCAGAAACAATATAATTTTAAGTAAGTAGGTGGGCGGAAATAGATCACACTTGGTTTGTTCAGGTTAACAGCGCTAAAGCCCTACTGTGAGAGGATTATAGCAGTTTTACATTTCGTTACATAGTTGTAAATTTTCCGGCACACCTACTTATAATTAGGCTGGTGGATTAGTGACAAGTTAAGGAAAAGCAGGAATAGTTTGCCCAGAAGGTTCTGGAATATCGCCAACGGCAACCGGAACAGAGGGAACAAAAACGTCAACAAGAGATTGAGAGAAATGCGGCTTATGCGGCTAGGATGCTGACTCAGTATGGGATTAATCCTCAGTCCACACCCCCCAAATATGAAGATGGAAGTAATAATGGGAGGGGTATGGACGCAGATCAAACACTCAGTGATTCTTGGTGGGAGTGGGTAAAATATTATGCTGAGTTAGCGATTGAGCGGTTTGAATTCGGGGTTGATGCGGTTAAAGAATTACTCAGTACACTAACGAGTGATCAGCGTTGGGGTGTGATGTTAGAGTTTGGTGAGGTCAGCCCAGACAGATTTGCTCAACTGGTGATAGCAGCCCCTGATTGGGAGGGGTGGATGGCTTGATTTGCCAATACTAAGTATAATTACAACTCAATCCGTAAAGATTTATGTAGCAGGTTCATGGAATACGAGGATGCATCATACTAAGAATACAGTCTTGAAATCAAGACAGGTTAGGGATAATGGCAACAGGGAATGTTTCAAAGTTAGATCAGATTGATAAGTTTCGCGAACTGCAATTAACTTTGCGCGAACGCTGGAAAACTATTGAGTCATTTGATAACAGTGAAGCGGATATTTTAATTATTCCTTCTTTGAGTCTTGATCAGGGTGAACTCCAAAAAGTTCAAGGCTGCGAACATTATGAAGAAAGATTATTATTTTCTTTGATCCGGTTGCAGAACCCCTGCACTAGGCTGATTTATCTAACATCAACGCCTCTACATCCTAGTATTATTGATTACTATCTCCAACTGTTACCAGGAATCCCTTTTTCCCATGCTCGTAATCGGTTACTGTTGCTTTCTACTTATGATTCTGCGCTCAAACCTCTGAGTCAAAAAATTTTAGAACGTCCACGAATACTTGCACGAATTCGCCAAGCTTTAAGGCACGAAAAAGCATTCATGGTGTGCTACAATCTCACATCCTGGGAAGCAGAATTGTCGTTAAAATTGAACGTCCCACTGTACGCAGCAGCGCCAGATGTGCAGATTTGGGGTTCAAAAAGTGGTAGTCGGCAAATATTTGCAGAATGTGGTGTACCACATCCAGATGGTAGCAATAGGATTTGGCATCAGCAAGATTTGGCGGTGGCAACTTGTGAGTTGTGGGAACGCCAGCCACAGTTGCAACGGATGGTAGTAAAACTGAATGAAGGGATTTCGGGAGAGGGAAATTCCCTGTTAGATTTAACACCAATTATGAATGTAGCACCAGTGAAAGCTACTAGTCAGCAACGGGTAGCAGCAATTAGCGATCGCTTTGCAACTATGCGCTTTCAAGCATCCTCAGAAAATTGGGCAAATTTTTCCAGTCGGATATCGGAATTAGGGGCGATTGTAGAAGCTTTTGTAGAAGGAGAAAATAAGCGATCGCCTAGTGTCCAAGGTAGGATTACACCTACTGGCGAAGTGGAAATTCTTTCCACCCATGACCAAATTTTAGGAGGCCCAGATAATCAGATTTACCTGGGTTGTCGTTTTCCCGCAGATGAAAGATATCGGCTGCAATTGCAGCAATTAGGATTACAAGTTGGCAGAAAACTCCTCGAAAAAGGAGCTTTAGAGCGATTTAGTGTAGATTTTATTACCGTTGATCAGGGAAATGGACAGTGGGATATTCAAGCGGTCGAAATTAACCTGCGTAAAGGCGGGACTACTCATCCTTTCATGACCCTGAAATTATTAACTAATGGTCACTATGACCTGTCTACGGGTTTATTTTACAGTCAACAAGGGCGTCCCAAATACTACATTGCCACGGATAATCTGCAAAAAGATAGCTATCGGGGATTATTACCCAACGACTTAATGGATATTATTGCCCACCACAAATTGCATTTTGACAGATGTACAGAGACAGGTACGGTGTTTCATCTGATGGGTTGTCTTTCCCAGTTTGGCAAATTAGGATTAACCAGCATCGGTGATTCTCTGGAAGAAGCAGAAGATATATATAACAAGGTTGTCAAGGTTCTTGATCAAGAAAGTCGCAACGAGCATCAAGATTTTTCGGAATTTTCAGATTATGCCTTTCCCATGATTTGGAATACACATAACGACTATTAGTAAATGAAATGACATCAGATGAAATGCTCAAATGAAAGGTTTTATAGATAGCAATCGCTCTCAATGTTTGAGCAGATAATTCCGTCCGCAAACAACTCCATCGCCCACCAACGGTATAAGTAATCGGACAGAAATATTTATACATGAGGTTTTAGGCTATGGAATTAAACAAATTCTGCCGATTGTCCCAGATTTCTCAACTTCACGATGGGCGCGGGGCGCTTCTTTCAGAGGAATTTTTTGAGAAACCACTGGAGACAGTTTTCCTTGCTCCAAACTGCTATACATTGCCTGATGAATTGCTGCATTGGTAGTTTCATCCAGCAATGAAAGTCTCACTCCGATAATGCTCACCCCTAAACCAATGATATTGACTGGATCGATGCTAACCTGCCCCTGTCCACCAATCACAATAATACGTCCAGCCGGAGCCATCAGCCCTAAGTCTTTGGTTAGGTTCGCATTAGCAGCCATTTCGAGAATAATATTAATGCCCCCATCGCCAGTTACACTCGCAATTTGAGCAAGATAGTCAGCGCTGCGATGATTGAACACATAATGTGCGCCTAAATCCTGAATTAGTTGCAAGCCAGCATCGGAACTCGCAGTACCAATGACAGTTAATCCAGATGCGATCGCCAATTGTACAGCAGCACTCCCGACACTACCACTGGCTCCGTGAATCAGCACAATTTCACCAGCCGTTGCTTTCCCCAAGGTGAACAAACTGTAGTAAGCTGTCCGACAGGAAATATTCACCGCAGAGCCTTGAGCAAAGGAGATATTAGACGGGAGTGGGTAAACCTGGGATTCATTGCAGACGGCTAATTCTGCATAGGAGCCGGTGAGTGGTTGTCCATAGACGCGATCGCCTACCTTTACCCGACTCACACCTGCACCAATAGCCACCACAACACCAGCCGCATCATTACCAGGAGTATAGGGCAGTTGTGGATTATAATCGCCAATTTTGGCTCCGGCTCTGAGGTAGGTATCCAGGGGATTTACCCCCGCCGCATGAACTTGCACCAGCACTTGACCATCCCCGACAATGGGAGCGGGGATTTCCAATAGCTGCATAACTTCTGGCTCACCAAATTGGTGAATACGAATGGCTTTCATGATCAAACTCCTTAATTATTGAGCATACTTATTGCACTGAGAACTAAGATAGTAGATTGAGTGGTTATGGTTTAGATGGTTTCAAAGTCCATCAATTGTTGCTCAATGGCATCACACGCCACCTTTACCCCTTGTTCAGCTTGGATAATGCGCCCAATTGCCATTGCTTTCTCGCTATAGTGGGGATTGTTCAGCAACTCAAGTAACGCTTTAATTGCTGTTTTAGTGTTGTAGTCTTTGCGCCCAATAGTGCGTGACGTACCGAGTCGCTCCAGTCTAGCGGCGTTGTCTGGTTGATCATGGCTGTAGGGAACAACAACCGTTGGACGACCTGCAATCAATGCTTGTGCTGTTGTCCCAATACCTCCTTGATGGACGATCGCACAAGCACGTGGGAAAATCAGGGAATAAGGCACATAATCGAGAGCGATCGCCGATGAAGGCAATGCTTCAGGTGGTTGGTTTTTGCCGATGAGCAACACAGCACGACGATTTAACTGCTGTGCTGCTTCTACACTTCTACACTGGCTTTGTAGAAATCACCAGGAGCCAGCACCGCCGCCGAACCCAAGGTAAAAACAATTGGTGGTTCACCTGCATCTAGAAACTGCTGGAGTTCTGGTGTGATATTGTCATCAGATGAGTTGCCATCATAAAACGGAAATCCTGTGACAACAGTCTTTGCTGGCCAATCTGGTTGAGGAGAACCGAGTACAGAGGAAAAGAGCGCCAGTACCAGGTAGGGCGAAAACTTATCCCCAATGATGGGATTCCCCACAGGCGCTAATCCTAGTTCTCGCCGCAGCTGATGAATTGGTTCTCCCCAGGAACGGGTAGCGAACTTAGCAAAGCCCATCACACCTGCATTGACCTTTGGCCCTAATACCCGGAGTTTGGCTAAGGCAGGAAAAGGTGGTAAAACGAAGGGATCGTAAGCAGAAAAAAATGAGCCGGGAGCCAAGGCACAAAACGCCCACTGAATTCCCAGCATTTCCGCAACCAAGCGGGCAGCATAAACAATTTCATTTGTTACTATAAAATCTGCATTTTGGGCAGCGTTCATCAAATCTGTATAAGTCTCATGCAAACTTGCTAAAATATAATCTTTGACGACTCGCTCAGTTCCTTTGTGCAGATCCATCATCAGCGATAGCATTTTAGGGTCATCCATCGCAATATGGTCAGGACGAATAGAATGAAACTCGAATCCGAGTGATGTAATTTTGATTTGATAGTCTTTAACTGTGGCAAATACAATGTTGTGACCGCGATCGCGTAATCCCAGTCCGATGGCAATCATCGGATGAAGATCCCCAAGTGATCCCATTGTGGTTAAAACAATTCGACTCATATAGTTTGGTGGATTAGTTAAAAGCGGATGTGTTGAATTTGCACAATCATCCGTTTTAGAGGACGTAACATTGGATGCCATGTTGCAGGCTTAAGATTAAGACCTGCATAATGGGCAATTTCCTCAGCTATAACCTCAATTGTTTTCCCCTCCGTATTGAGATGAACGGCGAACTTCTCATTTGATAGCGATTTCAGGCATTGATCGAGTTGGTGGGCATTCCAAGAGTTTCTACCGTCACCACGCCGCCGCAATCGATTAAGGATCGTATCGCGGGAAGCCAACAAAGTAAAATGATGCACTTGTAACCCCCCACTTCTTAATGCACCTATAGTTTGATCCCAGTAGAGAGGATCAATGACAGTCATTGGCACAATGATTATGCCGGCAAATTTCTCAGCAATATATCGTAACCCTTGCTCAGTAAATTCACGCCAGATGAGATGGTCTTGAAAGTCTCCTCCATGAATTTCTGAGGGTAAAATTTTGCGGATTAAGAAGCCAATGCGCTCAGGATCAAATACAAAACTACCTGGGATACGACTATATAGCTCGAAGGCAGTTTGGGTTTTACCAACACCAAAAGCTCCATTCAACCAAATGATCATGCGCGATAAATCCTTTGTCATCAGGAGATCCTAGCGTTATTGTTTGGGATAAAGCCACCAAGCAAACAATTTTGTCATGCGCGGCATAATTACATAGGTCATAAGTGACAATAGTGTAATCGTGACGATGAATGTGCGAAGCAATGGGGGAAGGGGCGGGAGAAACTGGAACAAAAAACTGACAACATTAATTGTCGGAAAGGCAGCCAGACAGGTGACAATCAACATTTTATAGCGCGGTGGTGGTACGATGGGCTGTTGTGTCGCCAAGGTAAACCAGGTTTCTAGCCCTGTCAGGGTTTGCCATTTGCTATCTCCTAGCGTCAACCGTTTAGCACGCTCTAACAATCTGCGTCGGATGGGTGAGGCTTCCCATTGCTGCAAATTGCTTAGGTGGTCAAATTTGAACACAATCCGATACTCTGGGTGAGCGCGATCTACAGGGCGAAAGATATTCGCACCGAGATGTCCTTCAAAGGCTTTCGCTGCTTCTATTATATCTGCCAAGACTTGCTCAAATTCTGCCTCACAGCCCGGTTGA
>CAVYXS010000004.1:0-24329 GCA_963772205.1 uncultured cyanobacterium | reverse complement strand
GGTTCAGTTAAGGCTCGAATAGCTGTAAAATAGGCATTGTTTCCAAAAATGGAAATCAAGCAGGGTGCATCTCAAAGAATTTTCGTTAGTGTCTCCCAAGATACAAAGTACGGAGATATTCAAAGCGATAGAGGTCGCTATCCCAGCAACTTCAATCGAACAAGCGATCGCTAAAAATAAAGTCGAAGAGGAACGTCATCGCTCATTACCAGCACAATTGGTAGTTTGCCTGATAATAGCAATGAGCCTGTGGTCAAGAGATTCAATGCGGGATGTACTAAAAAATCTCATTGATGGTCTTTCAGAGGCATGGGTAAAAGTTGGTAAATATTGGCGTGTCCCATGTAAATCAGCTATTACCCAAGCCAGACAGCGATTAGGAGCAGGAGTGATGAGACAGTTGTTTCATCAATTGGTACAGCCAATGGCAACTAAGGAAACGGTAGGAGCTTTCTTAAATGGATTACGAATTGTAGTGATTGATGGAACCTGTCTAGATATTCCAGATAGCGATGAAAATGCCAGGGTTTTTGGTCGTCCCGGTAGTCGTCCTGGGACACGAGCGGCATTTCCCAAAGTTAGATTAGTGATTTTGGTAGAGGCAGGAACACATCTAATTTTCGATGCACTAATGTGCCCATATAAGATTGGAGAGCGAGTCAGGTCACTAAAACTATTGCGCTCGGTAACATCCGGCATGTTGTTAATGTGGGATAGGGGCTTGCATTCCTACGCAATGGTGCAAGCAACGGTAAATAAAGGTTGTGATTATTTAGGAAGAATTCCTGCCAATGTTAAATTTTTAAACGAAGAAACTTTAGCGGACGGTTCTTATTTGAGTTATATTTATCCTTCTGGCAAATTGAGAAAAAAAGGCTTTCAGCCAATACAAGTACGAGTCATTGAGTACACAATTGAGAATCCTGATAACCCAGAAGAACAAATCAAATATCGTTTAATTACGAGCTTATTGGACATTGTAAAATTCCCAGCCCAGTTGCTAGCTTGTGAGTACCATCAACGTTGGGAAGTTGAGAATACGATTGATGAACTCAAAGTACATCTTTTAGGACGAAAAACTCATATTCGTTCTCAAAAACCACGTGAGGTAGTGCAAGAAGTCTACGGTTTGTTATTAGGACATTGGGCTATCCGGTTATTAATTTTTCAAGCTGCAAGTAACGCGAATGTTTCACCCTTACGTCTAAGTTTCACAGGAACATTACGAGTTGTTCGTCGTGCCCTTCCTAAATTCCAGCGCTTACAACCACAAGAACTTCCCTTTTTTTTAGTTGGTTAACTGTTGAGATTCTTGACCAACTTTTACCTGAAAGGGTTCATAGAAACAACCCAAGGGTTGTGAAAAAGCCTGTATCAAAATTTCGCTCGAAAAAGGTTAAACACAGAGGTACTGGAACAATAACCAATCCTCCTGTGTTTGTTGTTTCAAGCACTGCATAGCCTTAACTGAACCGTATTGGGCTATAAGTAAGTCGGCGAGAAAAAAACCAACTACATTAAGTAATGTTAAATTTACTTGAATTGGCTTGTAGTCAGCGGCTCTAGCCCTTAAGAGAGGACTAAAGTCCCCACTACAAACCTGGAATTATTCACGCCCTTCTACTTAGTTTTAGCGGTGCTTAATCACGGCTATTCAGGGCAATTAGCAATCGCAAGATAAAAATAAACAAGTTGATGTAGGTGAGATACATCGATAAAGCGGCAGGTAGGTACTGGTCATTACGGTAAGTCCGGGGCAAGATATAAAAATCTACAACGGATGCTCCAGCAAACAGAAATACTCCCAAACCGGAAATAGCGATTTCTAACCAAGTTGGTGTATATACACCAAACAAAACAAACACGAATTGAGTAAGACAAACAACAACCAAGGCAATCATGCCGAGACTGATTGTTTTCGTCAAAGCCAAGCCGTCTTGTTCCGAGAGATTTGAACCAATTTGACGGGCAAGAATAAAGGTAATTCCACACCCCAGGGCTGCTAAACCAACTCCTTGAATGCCAACACCTTGGCTTCTCAAGGCGACAAATACCAAGCCACTGAGGGTATATCCCGATAAGAGACTGTAAGTAGCCAACAGGGGCAAAGCTAGTCCCTTATTACCTTTTTCGGCAACATTTTGGGCAACAAAAAAGAGAATAAACTCGACAATTACTGCACCAATGAAGGTGGGTAAAAACAATTCGGGGTTGTTGCGGATAACCCCCAAACCACCGTAGGTTCCCAATGCCGTTAGCACAAGACCACCACCTACATAGGGTAGCGCATTGGCAATGACATTTGGTCCAACCAGGGCTTGAGTTTTGGCCTCACGAATAGCATCACGAAAATTGCTGGTATTGCTCATAATTCAAAATAAGTTTTGTAGATAAACGTCCTATTTATTTCTATTTTTACCAATATTTATTGCTAGTAGCCAGAGAATAATTTCGCAGACGAAGAGATAAATAGACAAAAAAAAGATTTTTTACGCCTTTAATTGTGATCTAGAAAACAAATCTATCCAGCAACAAATTTAGGCAACCGATATAGGTAGAAAATCATGCGTATAAATACTGAACAATAGCGTTGCCTCCGGATGAAGTTCAGTAAAACAACGATGGTTTAATCGGCGTTGACTAAGGAAAATAATTACAGATTTGAAGAAAGAAAATATACGCAACTCCATTCTTTTACGAAAAGGAGTTACAACAAAGGAATTTTTATATGGCAGCGAGTGAGTCCTCTGTGCGAATTGATGGTATAGAGTTATTGCACTTATACCACCAGAATCCCTCTATTAAACTACGTAATCAACTGGTACAGTTACATACTGGCTTAGTGCGGAAGATGGCGCATAAATTTAGTCATCAATGTAATGAACCTTATGAAGATTTAGAACAAATCGGTTATTTTGGTTTAATTAGGGCCATTGAGCGCTTTGATCCTAGCCAAGGATATGCTTTTAGTTCCTTTGCTGTGCCCTACATTCGTGGTGAGATGCTGCATTTTTTACGCGATCGCAGTACATTATTAAAAATTCCTCGTCGTTGGCAAGAACTATATAATGAGGGGCAAAAGGTTCGTAAAGAATTGGCACTGGCTTTGGGTCGCCCTCCCAAAGATGCAGAAATTGCTAAAATACTTCAGGTGTCATTGCCAGAATGGCAAGAAACCAAGTTAGCAGCTCAAAATCGGATGCCTTTAAGTTTAGATGCTACTGCATCTCACTATGTTGATTGTCAAATCACCTTAGGTGAAGCCCTTGCTTGTCCTCGTTCTCTGGCTTTTCAGCAACAAGAAGAAGAGCGCCAACAACTCCAAGGGGCAATTAATTTGTTAGAAGAAAAGCCCCGCCAGGCGGTAGAATTGGTATTTCTCAAAGAACTTTCTCGCAAAGACGCAGCGAAGAAAATCGGTACTAGTCCCATGACAGTAACCCGGTATCTACAAAAAGGAATTCATGATCTTATGGGTTATTTGCAACCACAGGCTATGGCTACAGGCTCTTAATGCTAGTCATAAAACGAGATGAGGAAGATAAGGGAGTAGGGGGAGATGAGGGAGAACAGCGGAAAATTGATTAAAGACCACAAGGATTTAGAAGTATATAAAATGGCTTTTGATGGAGCCATGAAGATTTTTGAGCTAACTAAAAAGTTTCCGATAGAGGAACGCTACTCGCTAACTGACCAGATTCGTCGGTCTTCTCGTTCAGTTTGCGCGAATTTTGCGGAAGGATGGCGTAAAAGAAGATATCAAGCAGCTTTTGTAGCTAAAATGAATGATTGTGTTCGCGCAGCGTGTCGTAGACAAGCAGAAACAGCAGAAACTCAAACCTGGCTTGAGTTTGCTGTTAAGTGCGACTACATGGACATCGAGATAGATAGAGAACTTTATGGTCAATACAACAGAGTTCTCAGCGGTTTAGTACACATTATTAATAAACCATCACCTTGGCTAATCAAACACTAACCTACCTCATCCCCCTCATCTACCTCATCCCCCTCATCCCCCTCATCCCCCTCATCCCCCTCATCAACGAGATTTTAAATCAGCGATCGCACCTTTGGTCATAGCAGCAATAGCTTTATCACTGGCTTTAGGTAAATGATAATACTTCCCTGCTGCTGTTTGCGCTAGTTCCTTGGCAAAGCCAGTGGAGACAAATTTACTCTCTGTATCAATCACCAATAGCTGCATCCCCAACGCACGTAGTCTAGCCGCAATTTCTAATAGTTCGCCTTTGATATCTGGCTTTTCTCCTGGTTCTTGTGGTTCACCTAGCGAACGTCCTAAGGGAATATTACCCCGTCCATCAGTAATTGCCACAATCACCACTTGCCCAATATCTCCACTCATTTGGGCGTTTAAGCCGACGCGCACTGCTTGGGTTAAACCATGCGCTAAGGGCGAACCACCGCCACAAGGTAATCTTTCTAGGCGGTTACGGGCTAAAGCAATGGAACGTGTGGGCGGTAATAATACTTCCGCCTGTTCTCCTCGGAAGGGAATTAATGCTACTTGGTCACGATTTTGATAAGCTTCGGTTAAAAGTTGCATTACGGCACCTTTAGCTGACTGCATCCGGTTTAAAGCCATAGAACCAGATGCATCTACCACAAATACGACTAACGCCCCGGCTTTACGTACTAAGCGCTTGGCGCGAATATCTCCTTGTTCCACAATGACTTTTTTATCTGGGTTTCTTTCTCTACGTGCTTTTTGATACGGTGCCGCTGCTCTTAATGTGGCATCTACGGCTATTCGGCGTACCTGTCCTTTGGGCAACATGGGCTTAATGTAACGTCCCCGGTCGTCTGAGAAGATAATACTGCGGCTACCTGATTTTCCCTGACGCTTCGCCGTCTGAGCAAAATAAAGCACAGTGTCATCAAGAATTACCCCTTCTGGATCAAAGATAAATTCTTCGGGGATGCTGGGGGGTTCCTGTTCTTGCTGTTCTTCTGGTTCTTCCTGTTCTTCCTGCTCTTCCTGTTCCTCTGGTTCTGACTCGTCTTGATTTTCTGGTGGGGGTGGTGGTGGCGGTGGTGCTTGTTCTGGTGGTGGTGTCTGGACAACTGTCGCCCGTGGTACAATTACCAATTCCACTGCACGGCGTAAATCTTCCGCATTGACGGTGCTGCGTCCTTCTAAAGCTGCAGCGGCCTTGGCGACGCGCACTGCAAATAATTCGGCGCGATGTCCTTGTACTTGTCCGCGTATGGCTTCATTGACAAGATAGGCGATTTGCTCTTGGGTAATGGTGACATCTTTTAACCATTCCCGCGCTAAGAGAATTTGGGTTTTGAGGGAGTCGATGTCTTCGCTGTATTGCTGAAGAAATTCTTGGGGAGAACTGGAGTAGGCGATCGCTTGTTCGACTGCGGCGACTCTTTGATCTAAGCCTAGTACACCGTCGGCTGAGAGTGCGATCGCAATTCTATCAAGCAAATGTTCCCTTAATGCCCCTTCTTCTGGGTTGTAGGTGGCAATAAATAGCGATTTACTCTGATGCTGAAAGCTGATTCCTTCCCGTTCAATTTGGTTACGACCGTCAGATAATACAGTTAATAACTGATTGCTGATTTGGTCATCTAATAAATTAATTTCATCCACATACAACACACCCCGGTTAGCTGTGGCGAGTAACCCTGGTTGAAATACTGTATCCCCTTGTTGTACTGATTTTTCCACATCTACAGAACCCAAAAGTCGGTCTTCTGTCACACCCAGGGGAATTTGCACAAAGGGGGCGGGGATGATTTCTGTAGGAACCTCTTGAATATTTTTATCTGCGTAGTCAGCCAAAAGTTGGTCATCCCAGTCTTCTGGGTGGAGAGGATCGCAGTTGCTGAGGGAACAGTGAACAACTTCAATGGGTGGTAGCAGGGCGTGGATAGCACGCGCCATCACAGATTTTGCCGTACCGCGACGACCTGCGATCGCTACTCCCCCCAAGCCAGGATCTACTGCTGCTAAGAGTAAAGCTAATTTAATCGCTTCTTGTCCGACGACGGCTGTCAGGGGAAAGGCAGTGATTTTGGGAGTGATAGTAGGCGCAGGCATGGTTGACATTATCGCTAGTCTCGGCCTTTAGCATATCAATCTTCTGGTATCTTGAGAATAAATTATGGGCAACTTTCCCATGCTAGTAGTAGGGTGGGCATTGCCCACCCTACAAAATACTGGTCATTCCATCAAAATTTGTGTTATCAAATTTATATAACCTGTAGCGTAAAAATTTACCTGTTGTTTTCCCCACAACTCTGGGAAAATAACCTTTTTCCCTATTTCCCCAGACGCGGACTGCTGAACCCACGTCTCCTAACTCTTCAACACAAGGGGTCTTATTTAAGAATCCCCACGGAGTATTCATGCAGCCAAAAAATCTGACACGTCTCCTACGTGCTTTAGCGCGGCAGGGTCTAGATGTAACATACAACGATCGCACTTATTCTGTCCGTTTAGTTAATTCTCCTGATGCGCCTGTAGCAGAAGTGCTATTGCCGATAGGATTCCCTGTAGAAGCTAAGGCTCTGAAGCAATTAGCGAATCTGGCAAATGTTCGCCACCCAGATGGTGGATGTGTCTGTCGTGCTTGTGCTACACCTGACTTTCACCCCGGTGATGCTGGTGTTGCTATTGGTTCAGTGGTGGAAACTGTCAATCAGGTGATCCCAGCGGCTGTCGGTTCTGATATAAATTGCGGGATGCGTTTGCATGTCGCCGATTTGACAATCGAGCAATTCCTCGCCAAGCGCGACTTGTTTGTAGAACGCATGAAAGGGGATTATTTCTTCGGTACACGTGATGTCACCATGACTGCTCAAACAATGCGGGCTTTGTTTCAGTATGGGGTAACTGGTTGGTTAGATGCCATACTCAATCAGCCTACTGGGAGCGTAGTCAATTCCGATTTACAACAACTTGCTCAAGAAAGCGATCGCATCTTTTTAGATGGTTCAATGGATGGTAACTGGAAACTTGCACCAGAAGAACTGATTCCCGATGATGGACTGGTACGCGATGGCGGATTGGGAACTATCGGATCAGGTAACCATTTTGTAGAAGTTCAGCGAGTTGACAAAGTAGAAAATCGAGCTTTAGCCTATAGCTGGGGAGTGCGAGAGGGACAAATCGCTTTGATGATTCACTCAGGTTCTCGCAATGTGGGTAAGTATATTGGGGGAATGTGGCGCGATCGCGCTAAAGCTGCCTGGCAAAAAGGTGTGACATACTCCTACACTGATGCTTCGCATACAGTGTAGGCTTCCAAGACAATCCGGCTACTGCTTAGGAGGCTCTTGGCTTTAAGAACGGAATGCCCTGCCGCTCTATTTCTGATGTTGATTGCTGCATTGTGGTCACGGTCAAGACTGCACCCACAATTAGGGCAGTCGTGCCAACGTTCATGCAGCTTTTTAGGAACCTTCACCCCACAACTAGAGCAATCCTGACTAGTGCCTGACGCTTTAACTGGAATAACCAACAAACCAGCATTTTCGGCTTTGTTTGTTAGTATCGACAGAAAGCTTGACCATCCAGCATCAAGTACGGATTTAGCTAGTTTAGATCGTGAAAGTCCTTTAACATTCAAATCTTCGACTGCTACAACGTCATACTTTTTAAGTAGATTATTGGCAGTTTTGAAATGAAAGTCTTTGCGTTTATCAGCAACTTTTTTATGTTGCCTACCTAGCTGCTTAACGGTTTTCTGCCTACGTTTACTACCTTTTTTACGACGTGAAACACGTTTCTGAATAATTCGTAAGCGCTTTTGAGCTTTGCGGTAATGCTGGGGAATAGAAACAGTTTCACCATCAGCAGTTGTCAAAAACTCTTTCAGCCCTACATCAATACCTGTTATAGATTCGGGGTTAAAATCCGGATTGATTGTTGGAACTGTAGCATCTTCTAGGCTGAGAGTTAGATAATAACCATCAGCTTTTTTAGTTACAGATGCAGTTTTAATTTTAAAACCGTCAGGGATAGCACGATGCAAAATAACCTTAACCTTGCCAAGCATCGGCAAATTAATTAAATTACCTTGCAGGCATCCATCTTTTATTTGAGGATAAGTAAAAGTTCTGTAACGTTCACGAGGTTTAAACCTAGGTCTACCGCTACGCTTACCATTACTATCACCTTTTAAAAATCTGTCAAAAGTTGCCTTAACTCGCTTAACAACATCCTGCAAAACTTGCGAGTAAATCTCACCGTAATGCGGATGAGTTTTTTTAAGCTTTGGTAACGTTTTCTTTTGCGAGTAATAGTCTGGATTATCTCGTAATTCTGGTATGTGACATACAAGAGGACAGGCATTAATCGGTGAACGATTACGCTCATACCAATCAAATCTATCGGACAACAAGTAGTTATATTGAGCGCATAACATAGACAGCCATCTGTCTATCTCAATGGCTTGCTTTATTGTTGTCCGTAGTTTGTATTGGTACGCTGTCCTCACTTGTCTACCCTCAACCATCAAGACTATAATACCATAAGAGTGACAACAACGGGTAGACAAATATGAAAACTACTAGATTAAATGTCAGGATGTCTGAGCGCAGATTGAACAAACTTCGCTCTTATGCTGTGTTGAAAGATAAAACAGTCACGCAGATAGTAGAAGACTGGGTTGATAGGCTACCAAATATAGAGAGTGCTAAAATTAACGCTGACCCCCTCCCTCTCAATCCTACGGATTGAATTAGTCCGAGGTCGCGTTAATTTTAGCCGCCTTATATCTCGCCACTGACTCGGAGTACCGAGTACAGTGGGAGGCTTACGGCGTAATAGCTAAAATATCCTGATGCTCAGATTTTTCCTCTTTCTACTCATTCTCACCCTGAACTAGTTGCGGGTTATCTACAAGCTGAGGCGACTGCAGCTAACTATGGTTTTGTCAATCGCCTACTATTAGCAGAATTACTCCGTCTGCGCTTGCGGGAAGTTTACGGAGATGTGGAAGCACCTCTAGTTTACGACTTACCCCATAATATTACCTTAGCGGAAGGGCAGGGATGGGTAACACGCAAGGGTGCAAGTCCTGCCCATGCAGGACAGGCAGTAATTATCCCAGGTTCAATGGGTGCTTATTCTTACCTAATGGTGGGCAAAGGTAATCCAGCGTTTTGCAATTCTGCTGCTCATGGGGCGGGAAGAATTCGTTCTCGTTTTGATCTTAGCCGTGGAGGTGCGTCTGAAAGTGAAGCCGAATTGGGATTAACTGGAGTTGACTGCATCACCTTGCGCGAAGAACGCAGAATTGAGGAAGCACCAGTCGCCTACAAGCCCATTCAGTCAGTAATTGATGTGCAAGTTGAGGCGGAAATGGTGAGCGTGGTGGCGCGGTTGAGTCCGATTTTGACGTTTAAGGCTTAAGTAGGACAAAATAATATGAATTAATTAGAGTCTTTTAGTAGACCTATGTTTCTCTCTCTAGAGAGAGAAACATAAAATAAAACTTCAGATATATTGATCACAATCAAAAATTAGCGATATATTTTACCAGAGGGATACACATGGCTAACGTGAATGGTGTAATGATGCAGTACTTTCATTGGTATATCCCTCCTGATGGCAATCTTTGGAATGAATTTGCCCAAAGAGTTACAGAATTAGCTGATGCAGGCATTACATCTGTTTGGTTACCCCCAGCTTACAAAGGAACAGCAGGTGGCTATGATGTCGGCTACGGGGTCTACGATATGTACGATCTAGGCGAGTTTGATCAGAAAGGCTCGGTGAGGACAAAGTACGGCACAAAAGACGAGTATATCGCTGCTGTTAAGGCGGCAAAAGCTGCTGGCATTCGAGTGTATGCTGATGTTGTCCTTAATCACAAATTAGGTGCAGACGCAGAAGAAGAGGTGGAAGCAACGCCCTATAGTCCAGACGATCGCAACCACCCCATCGGTGAGATGCAAACTATTAAAGTGTGGACTCACTTTACCTTTCCAGGTCGCCAGGGCAAATACTCCAATATGGAATGGCACTGGTGGCACTTCGACGCAGTTGATTACAATGTTTACAACGAAGGTGAAAACGCAGTTTATCTATTCAAAGATAAACATTTTGACGATAACGTTGACTTAGAAAAAGGCTCTTTTGACTATCTCATGGGATGCGATCTGGATATGGAGAGTCCAGAAGTGCGCGAGGAGTTGAATCGCTGGGGTGAGTGGTTTGTAGAAACTACTGATATAGATGGCTTTCGTTTTGATGCCGTTAAACACGTGAGATCTGGCTTTTTCCCAGAATGGCTGATTCACTGTCGCCAAAAGGCAGGTCGCGATCTGTTTGCCGTTGGTGAATATTGGTCTTATGAAGTTGAAGCGCTGCACCATTTTATTAGCCTCACCGGTGGCGATGTGATGTTGTTTGATGCGCCATTGCACTATAACTTTAGCGCTGCCAGCAAACAAGGCAATGACTACGACATACGGCAGATATTTGATAACACCTTGGTGCAACAGCAACCTGCTTTAGCCGTCACCTTAGTAGACAATCACGATTCTCAACCCTTGCAGTCGTTGGAGTCTGTAGTAGAAAGCTGGTTTAAACCGTTGGCTTATGCGTTGATCCTACTGCGAAGTGAGGGTTATCCTTGTATCTTCTATGCCGATTACTATGGTGCTCATTACAAGGATAAGGGTCCAGATGGCAATGAGTACGAGATTTGGCTCGATAGTCATCAATGGATAATTGATAAATTTTTGCACGCTCGTCAGACCTATGCCTATGGCGATCAATACGATTATTTTGATCACGCTAATACAATTGGCTGGACACGCAAAGGAGATGAAGAACATCCTGGCGGTATGGCAGTTGTTCTGAGTAATGGGGGAGAGGGGACTAAGTGGATGGAAGTTGGGCAACCTAACAGTACTTATATTGACATCACTGAGCATTTCAGCGAACCCATCACAACGAATGATGAGGGCTGGGCTGATTTTCGATGCAGTGCTGGTTCCGTTTCTGTGTGGATTCCAAAGTCTTAGTCGGGGTTTTAAACACAATCTATCTGTCTCCCTGGTGGTAATAGCGGGCAAGATGCCCTCACTACTCCAGGTTTCAAAATGGACGAGGTTTAACTGATTTTTTTTTTGCTGGCACCTATTACCACCCTGAAACTCACACCCTCATCAATAGGCACAACCTAAGTCAAATAATCTTCTAAGCTGGGTACATTTACCCAGTTAGATGTTTGATGGGATTCATGGCATAAATCCATCATTAACTGAGAATAAACCCCTTCTCGCAAGGATGGTACTATTTGTTCTTGACGGTCAATGCCTTGGGTCCATTGGTCTACGACACGGATAAATGCACAAATGCGCCCATCTGGATAATTTGTTGCAAATCTTAACTTTGGGGGAATTTCAATTTCTGTGAGCGGTTGTCCTAGACCTGAACCCCTAAGATGAAATCCATGTATATAATCTTTTTGATTTTCACTAGCTAAAATTAAAGTACCGCGATCGCCATATACTTCTATCCCATGAGTCCTAGATGCATGGACAACTGCACTAATGGCTACTTGACAAGGTGTTCCATTGGCTAATTCTAAGGATAGCATACAGGTATCATCTGTATTCACTGATTTGATTTCGCCGCTAGTAGGATCAAGGCGTGTGGGAATGGCGGTACTTAAATGGGCGTTTAATCTGCGTACTGAACCAAATAGCCAATAAATGTAATCGAAGGCGTGGGAACCCAAAGATCCCAATGCACCGCCTCCTTGATCTTTGCTAGAATACCAATTCCACGGGCGGGAAGCATCAGATCGTGATGAACCTAACCAATCAATTTTAATTAGGCGCAACTTACCTACATGACCTACTGACAACATTTCCTGAAATAACTGCCATTCTGGTACAAAGCGAAATTCAAAGTCTACAGTAGCAATAACGCCTTTTGCTTGCGCTAATTGATACAATTTTTTTGCTTCTGATGCATTTAAAGTTGTGGGTTTTTCGAGCAATAAATGTTTCCCGGCTTCCAGCACTGTTTTTGCCATTTCATAATGTAAAAATGGCGGTGTGGATATGCTGACGGCTTGAACTTGGGGTAACTTGAGAATATCAGAAATTGTATCGCTGGCGTGAGGTATATTATGAGTGGCGGCGATAGCTTTGGCTTTATTTATATCTCGGTGATACACAGCTACCACCTCAGTCCGATGATGTGCTTGGAATCCGGGAATGTGGACTTTTTGACCAAATCCAGTACCAATAATTGCTACACCAATTTTTTGTAATCCAGAAACCATAAATTAAAACTAGGGGTTAGGGACTGGGGACTAAGTAGGTAGGCATTAAAAAACGAAACTATAGCTGTTCTCAGTTGGATGCAATACAAAATTATATCGTCGCCTGTAGGGGCACGGCAATGCCGTGCCCTTACGAGTGTATTGGACTCAACCGATAACCGCTATATATTACGCAATGTAAAATAAAATTAAATTGTCTCATAGTGTTCGCAAAGTGATTTATTCTCCCCCCACTTACTTAAGTAAGTCGGTGCAAATAATTATCACTGGTTTGTAGTTGCGCTTTAGAGCTATTCGCGCAGCGTGGCGAAAGCCAAGCGCAACTACAAGCCAAATACAGAGATTTTACTTTTCGTTACATAGTTTGGTTTTTTCTCACCGACTTACTTATCTTAAAATCCGCATGGTTAAAGGATAGCGATAATGCTTGCCTCTATATGCTTTGAGTGCTGCCGAAGTCACTAAATATGATTGTATGATTAACATAACTGCAATTAAGGTCATCCACACAAGTAGTAAACCGTCTAACACTGTCTTGATTTCCTTGCCTGAATCATTGGTAGTCATGGACATACCAAAACTACCTAACAGGAGTAACAAGGATATTATTACGATAATTAATGTATAAAAGGTGAGCGAAATTTGAAAATTTAAAGATTCTTTACCTTGAAAATCAATCCAAGGAGACTTTGTTTTCTGGAATCGCCAAATTATCATTGGTATCATCAGATTCAGGGGTAAATACAAGGGAATACCGAGAAATACCAAAAAAAACAAGAATATCCATGCAAACAAAGCTGAGATATGACACCACATTGCCCAGATCCGAATTTGTTTTTTGGGTTCTTGTTTCATCGTTTTTGAGTTACAGGTGAATTTCCCGAATGAATCTCTTTCTTAAGTATCTATAAAAAAAGCCAGAGAAAAATTTAAAATTTGAGTATTTCTCGGTCATAATTATCGGGGAGGGGTGCAATTTCCCAAACTATGCCTTCACCTGGATCTAAAGCAACTTCTACGAAGAGTTGTTCTACGGCGGTTGTCGCGATATCTTCGTTGTTGGGGAAAGGCTGTAAGTCTTCGGTGAGGAGTCTGAGTTGAAACCCACCGGGGATGGCTGCGAGCAACGATGGTGTGACGTAACTGAAAGCGCCAAATTCGGTCTTCTGGTTCGCCTTGTGGTATAATAGATAGCTCGTATGTTTGACCAGCGATCGCCAACTGACGAGAAAACATCGCCTGTGGTTGTGCTGCTGCCACACTCCGCGCCCCAGCTGCACTCAAGTGCAAATTCAACCGTCCCCAGCCGATAGTTTCTGCAACTTGGGAAACTCCGTTTTGCAACCATTGGAGAATTGACCATTGTTCTGGTAATCCTACACGTTGTTGATATAAGCTTTGTCGCCAGCCCCCATGTTCCATTAATCCGCCCCAAAGTGGAAAAGGTATCTCTAGCCGTGGTGTGAGGATTTGGGGATTTCCTAGGCGAGTAATCAGATTTTGTGCTTGGGTTTGTGATAAAATTGGTATATCTAAAATGGGGCTTCTTGTAGGTTCTGTTGTACAAAGTTCTTGCGCTACAGCTAAAACGCTGATATCGGTGATGAAATCAGCATCCAGAACATAACTGCGATCGCCTGGATCATAACTACCTTGATTCTTCAGTTGTACATGGGTACAGTAGCCCCAAACTCTGACATATCCTTCATCTGGTTCGACTTGCACGGCTAAATAATAATCACCAGCCCAAGTTGGTAAATCTACCCATTCTTGCGGGACTCGCAATTCCCCTAAATCAATTGTCTCATTGGGAACTAAAATAAATCGCGTTGCGTCTAGATTAACTGCGGTTCCATTTACCAGTTCCCAAAAACTGGGTAAAGCAGTGGTACTTGTCCATACCTTTGCCTGGGGTGTAAAATCCTCTTGTAACCAAGGCAAAACTGCACTCAGGCAAAGTTCATTAATATAAGTTTGATACCGTGAAATGGGGTGAGTATGAAGATCCGCCTGGTTTTGTCTGCTAGTAGGGATTTCTAAAATTAAGTCTGTGGGATTGACGAATGTAAATAGGGTAGTCATGGCGGTTACTCCGGGGAATTATCTGGCTGGGTTTGGGGATATCTATTCCCCGGTGAAAAAGAAGTTCAGGTTTCACGCTCCAGGCGCAAAGAGAATGGATTAAGCTCTATAGTAATTTTGTAACCATTCCTCCATTACTGTACTCATATTTTTGAGTAGTTCTGAGGTGATGGAAATATGCAATGTTTCTTGACTCCAGTTAGCTAAAGAGCGGAGTAAAGTTTCTCTAGCTTTGGTTAGTCGTCGGGAAACAGTGTATTGTTTGATTTCTAGTTGTTTGGCAATTTTGTCTTGATTTTCGCCTTGAGCGTAATACAGTTGTAAAATTTGTTGTACCTGGGGTTCGAGTTGAGCGATCGCCGTCCCTAAAATTTTGTTAATCTCGGTTTGCTGAGAATTTCTGGTTTGTTCTGCTTCTTGGGCGATAATTTCATGGATTAGAGATGGTTGTTCTCCTGCTGGAAGATTATCCAGCAATTCCCAGGAATCATCACCACTTCTTTGTATATTCAGCGATTCTGTGCGGGGATACAGATATTTACGCGCTGCTTTGGCTGCAGCTAGTAGCCATTTTTCTAAGGTTTCTGGGTTGATATTTTGGCTACTTTGTGCATTATAAGCCTTGGCGATCGCTTCCCATGTTTGGTCTTCTGGTCGAGTTAGTTTGCGGGAACTACCTGCGACGGTGGGGACATAAAGAGTTTTGAAGCTGTTCCACGCGAGGATGTAAGTCTGAATCTCGGTTTGTGATAAACCTGCATTTTGCAAAGATTCATGGAAACGCTTTTGCGAAATTTTTCGCAACAGTCCCCAATCTGTACAGATATCAACTTCATGACGTTGGCGTAAAGTTTCGGAAATCGCAGTACTAAAGATAGAACTGGCGTAGTTTTTGAGGGTGAAACCTTGATTGGGGTTAAAGCCTTTGAGTATTTTATCAATTTGGGCGATCGCAATTTGAAAGCAGTCTGATAATTGATATTGGGTACTGACTAAATTTGTCATTGTTTTTTGCGATACCCAATAACAAGACTCTTGTAAGTAAGCTATAAGATGTTCTTTCGCTAAAGACTGAGTTTCACTCACTAGCCAAAACTTATACCAGTAAAGTGCCCAAAAGGATTCTGATGTTTCTTGGGGTGTGCGGTTAATAGAAGTTTGAATACTACGACACAATTTTGATTCTCTACTCCAATGACTGAAGCGATCGTCAACAAATTGTACAAAAGTTGAAAATATTTCGATAATGCTTTGTCGAGGGTGCATAAAAACTAGAAGCCTAACTATAAAAGCAGTGAAGGCGTTAAAAGACACCTCCACAAACTTTACTACAAGGAATCAGAATCATGTTTCGAGTTTCCATGAAATCTTTAGCAGTTGGTAGTCTAATAGCCATATCTACTACAACTAGTGCTTTTGCTCAAGTACCTGTATTACAAAATTTACAACTCGCGCAAACAAGAAGCTTTAATTGCGGTCCCCATCTTCAGACTTACGTTATTAAACCGTTGGATCGTCGCCAAGGTCAAGGTATTCGCTGTGTCAAGTTCAGCGAAGGTAGACCAGGTACGACAATTCCCAGATTAGCATGGTACGGTGAAGGTAATTGGGGCGGTTCTACCTATCGTCACGTGGGACAAGCTATTTACAGAGGTTCTAATCTTGTAGGTTTCGCTTCTGATATTCATGGTAACGGCGAAAATATCAACAACAATTTCCCCGGAAATCTCAAGGTAGAAATTGTCAGTGGTGCTACTATTCGTGTGACTGGCGCATGGAATGAAGAATGGCAATTAGTCTCATCTACTAATTATAATCCTTTACCTAGACCGCGCACTTGTGGTGGATATTTTGATCAATATAAGGTTTCAGATTTAGGTGGAAGTCGCAAGGGTGAAGGCTTGCGTTGTGTTCTCCGTGTAGGACCAAATCACACTACTTGGTTTGGTAACGGTAACTGGGAAGGTACAACTTATTCTCACATCGGCACAAAATCTTTTAATGGTTACGGTGCTAGTGATATTTGTGCTGCTGGATTAGGTCCAATTTGTAATACTTTCGGTTGGGGTTCGTTGAAATTAACTCCTGTTCCTGGTGGGTTTGATGTCACTGGCGCTTGGAGTGAAAAATGGCGATAAGGTTTTTTACCCCAGGGTTAAACGCCGATGATTATTGCATATTAAAAAAACATTAGGGTTCTACTTTTCTCATCGTTACCACAACTAAAACACAATTACTATTAATGGAGTTTACTACCATGTTGAAACGTTCTTTGATGATTGCTGCTACAAGTGTAGCTATGGCTGCTGCTTTAGTTAATCCCGCTGCTGCTGCGCCTGCTGATTTTATTGGAGTTTGGGTGAATAAAGATGTCAATACTCGCGGTGTTACTCGCGTAGTTGTTACTTCTGCTGGTGGTAACAAATTAAATATTCAAGTATTTGGCAAATGTCACCCTACAGATTGTGAATGGGGAACAAAACCTTTAGTAACTTATGGTCTAAATGTTCAAGATACTAACCATAATTATGCCACAACTATCTATAATCAAGGTTTTGCTAATTCTTTGTTGACTTTGGGTTATGCTGGCAATGAAATTTTATTGCAAGGCTATACTCAGTTTTTGGATAGCAGCGGTAGGCAAAATTATTACTCTCGTGATTACTTTCAACGCGCACCAAAAGTGAAAATTCCAGGTGGTGTTCCCAAGTTTCCAATTCAAAGATAATTGATAGCAATTCTCTGTGAGGTTGCACATTAATGCGCTGAAGCCTAGGGCTGCATATCGAAATGGTATTAGATAAATGCTAGTTCAGAAACCCGGTTTTTTAAACAAACCGGGTTTTTTGTTGGTGTTTTTATTTAAACGGCTTCACCTTCTTATTATGCAACTTACAGCACATTTCATCTGAGTGAGGTACAAAATGGCGGGCAAGACTTCGGCGTGAGCGCTCAGTCGAACGCTGCCCACCCCACAAGAGTTTTAGCATTTATGTCTGTACCTCATTTACCTGGAATTTGCTGTAAGTGCCGATTAGCTTATCAACCTCCTCCTGAAAAAAAGATTCCGCCCACAAGGAGATGTGCCCCTACCAAAAACCTCTTGCAAAAGTCCCCGAACACCCCAACCCCTCCCCGCAAGCGGGGAGGGGAGACTTTGACGTAAGTCAAAGGCGGGGTGGGGTTCTTCCGTTTGATTTATACAAGAAGTCTCAACTACATAAGTACAGGACTTACGCTAGTGTCACATTAGAAGAATGGTGCGTGACGCCACAAGTCTTGTAACTACGTACAATATTGATCGAAACGTCACGCACCCTACGATTATTAATGTGCCAGTTGGGTAAGTCCTAAAGTACTTGGTAGTTATTAATTCAGTCAAAACTCAGGACTCAACACTGAGTATGGTGAAAAAAGAATGCAGAAAAAAACAAGCGATACCTAAAGTACCCCTAAGGGTACTGTCGAAGTGAAGTTGTGACTCTGATAATGAAAGGGTCAATCAGTTCAAGACAACTTAGCAAATCGAAATCATCCCGTATTTATGTAATGTATGTTACATAAGTGTGGATATGTTGTAAATTTTGTTGCCGACCTAACTTGAAAAGGTACTAAGTAACAAATACTCACCCCTAGTCCCTAATTCTTTTTTCATCCATTATTGGTGTACACAGTTGATAAATCGTACTTCTAAACAATATAAATACTTTCATAAAGTGATGATTAAGTATGTGTATTTACTAATTTAAAATGTTGGATTTTTAATCTATAAATACTGAGATTTTACTTAAGTAAGTATAAAAAAGTGACCTATATGTGGTATAATTGATACTATTAATTATATTGACTTACAACGAAATACTGACAAATTAAAGATTTTTGTAAAGATATGATGAAGTAATTTTCTCTATGTGAAGATACTATAAAAAATAAGTGTATCTACTATCTATAAATGTTATAGTTTTAATTACCTGGTGGTCATTGATAAGTTAAATTTTGATAAAAACCAAACCTATGGAGAATTAAATAAACTATAGGTTATCGTCAATAATTGCTGTTGGCATAAGGTAGTAAGTATCAGGGTTTTCGCTGAGTTTATTGTTCTTCCTATGCCATGAATTAATTGTGCTGGTCTACTTAGATTGTATTTACTTACCAATAAATACGTATATTCTGCCTATCAAAGTTCCAAACATAGTCAAAGAATAAAGTCTGGTTTAGCAATCATATAGAAACTACCAAGCTCAGAGTAAAAACTAAACGTTCTAGAAAAATTTATTGTCAATTAAGCATAGTTTGATGCTTCGGAGTGAGCTTTGATGGTCGTTTTGATCTCAGTTTCTCCAACGCAGCCTTCAATATTTTGCATTTTTGCGGAAAAAAGGAGGTCGGATAACAAGATACTTGTGACTAAAATTACTAGCTTTTCGTACGTAACAGTAATTGTTAAAGCTGATTCAAGCAAAGTATTTCGCTCTTTTCAAGATTAGCCAATTGACAATCTTTCAAAGAATTTGGACATGACAAATACATATGAAAAACGAGAAGAAGTAGTTCCAAAGCAACTAAAGATTTACTCGGATCGATGTTATTTACCTGAGGGTGTAGAGCACATTCCTTTGTTGTATCCGTTTTGGGGAAAAAGCGATGAAGTCTCATTGAATCCCATGAGTTGTCGCTACAACAGTTACATCGATGTTGGTGCTTGTTTATTCCATTTGACTGAGCTAGAAAACGCTCAAATAGGAGTCCTACCTTTTGATTGGTCAAAACTTACCAATCATCCTCAGTTTTTAAAGATTGCTCAAAAAATGTCTCAAGAAACAACTAGCCGAGGTATTCCGCTAGTTATTTTTTATTTAGACGATGCGACCACACCCGTTGAACTCAACAACGCTTTGGTTTTTCGCACATCTAGCAATCGTTCGACTCGTAAGCAAAACGAGTACCTCATTCCGGCTTGGAGCGAAGATTTTGTAAAAAACTACTTTAAAGGAACAATACCATTACGAAGTAAGTCTAGTCAACCCATTGTTGGTTACTGCGGTTATGGCTCCCTTGTCAAGCCGCGAAATCAGATGACAAATCAGCTGCGGTTGAGACTAGGCGCAACTCCTAAAGCGGCTGGCATTGCCTCAAAATTGGGGATTGAACTTGTAAAACACGACTTACCGTGGTTATATGGTTCGCGGATTAGATCCCAAGCATTGTTCATTCTTTCCCACAGTCGTGGGTTGCAATGTAACTTCAAGATTCATGATGTTCTGCATCACACCGAAAAGCTAACGCTGTCTCAACGTGAGCAATTCGTCGATAACATGCTCAATAGTGACTATATTCTCTGTACCAGAGGTGGTGGCAATTTTTCCTACCGCTTCTACGAAACCCTCAGTTGTGGTCGAATTCCGGTATTGATCAATACTGACTGCGAACTACCATTTGAGCAATGGATTGATTGGCAGCGCTATTGCGTGTGGGTGGAAGAAGCCGATTTGCCTTATTTAGGCGATCGCATCCGCGAGTTTCACGCTCGACTAACACCACAACAATTTCAAGACTTGCAAATTGCATGTCGAAAACTATGGTTAGATTGGCTTTCACCCCAAGGCTTTTTCGCTAATTTCTACCGTTACTTTGAGAACGTCATCTGGGAAAATTTCAATGGCTAATTCACCTCGATTTAACTACATCATCACGATTCATAACAAGGAAGATTTAATTAGAAATGTCTTGACATCTGTCTTGATTTGCTGTCGTGATAACAGCCATATTTACCCAGTGTTGGATGGCTGTACAGATGGTACAGAGTCTATCGTAGATGAATTTATCAATACCTTTTCCCATGTGCCAATTACCAAAATTCACATGCCGGATGTCCATGAAATCCGCTCAATTAATGCTGGTTTGAAATCGGCAAATCAGGATGGAAAAGGCTTCAATATTATCCTGCAAGATGATGTGTTATTGCATGATTTTTTTCTGGAAGAAAAGATTGCCAGATTGTATGAGTGGGCTGGCGCACAACTTGGATTTGTTTCCTTCCGGCATGGAGCAAATCTTTCCCGTGATGTCCTCACATCTGATTCGGTGCAGCCATTTATTTCCTATATGGAAAATGCTTATGGTCATGGCCTGCCAAATGCTAATGTCTTACTACCTGGACAACTCGCCTACCGAACGATCGCAATTAAAAGCCCAGTTTGCATTCCCTGTGAACTAACTCGCACGGTGGGGTTTCTAGAAGAACGCCTCGCCCCCTATATGTGTGATGACTTTGAATACTCGATTCGCTGCGCCCAAGTAGGCTATCGGAATGCGGCGTTCGGTATTCGGTTTCAGTCGGATGTAGATTGGGGTACAACCCGCAAAAAACCTGATTATCGGTTACATGAACTAGAACAACGCAATGTCCGTTATATCAAACAATGGCATCAAGATGCGATCGCGCAAATTATGATCAACACACAATCTGATGAAGTAGTAGATGTACCGGGAATGGCAACAGAAAACGATACAGAAACTGCATTGGCAGCGTTGCGGCGAAATCGAGAACAACTCGAAATCTTCTTTAACCCAAAGCCACTAACTCTGCTCGATCGGGCGAAACGCAAGGTTAAGAGAACACTGCAAATAGCTGCAACCGTGGCTAGTAAACAGTCTAGCAAAATACAAAATTTGTAAGTTAAGTAAGTCGCCGAGAAAAAAACAAACTACATTAAGTAATGTAAAATTTAATTGAATTGGCTTGTAGTAAGCAGCTCTATCCCTTAAGAGAGGACTAAAGTCCCCTCTACAAACCTTGAATTATTCACGCCGTTCTACTTATAGCTGCTTGGGCTACGCCATCGCCCTTTTGGGAAAACTTTGTAATCTACTGATTATAGAACATTGATCATGACACGCATCCATGCTATATGTTTAGCGAAAAACGAAGGCGACGTGATCGCTGAGACTTTGGAGTTTGCCAGCAAATTCTGCTACAAAATCTACGTTTTTGATACGGGCAGTATAGATAATACTTGGCAGCAAGTTCAAAAGGCTGCTAGCAACGTAGTTGTTCCCTTTCGACAGGAAAATGTGCCGTTTTCTGATGGTTTACGCGCTCAAGTATTTAATGCTGTGCGCGATCGCTGTGAGGTGGGCGACTGGCTATATATTCTTGATGCTGATGAGTTTCTGGCTGAAGATCCAAGTAAAGCAATTCGCATTGCGGAACAAGAAGATGCCCAACAAATTAATACCATTCAATACAACTTCCACTTTACAGATGTAGATTGGCAAATATATCAGAAAGGATTAGAGTCACGAGAAACACCGATTACCCAACGACGGAGATATTACCGCTTTACCAATATTGAGCAACGCTTGTTTCGGATTGATGCAGATCTAACGTGGGATGAACAGAGCGACGCCGCCAATCCCCACGGACATATGACTCCGAAAGGACAGAAAAAACTGAAAAAATGTTCTTATAGAATTCCTAATTGCCACTATCAATATCGTGATCCCGAACAGATACAACTGCGATTAAAGACACGTCGAGCCGCCAGGGATTTGAACCCTCATAATTTCATCCACTATTCATCACTTGATTCAGATATGAACTGGGAGCGCTACATTGCTCCTAGTAGTGAGTTGAACTATTACAACAACGATGGCATTTTCCAAATTCGCCTTGATGAACGAATTGCCATTTTCAAAGAAAGATTTGGCAGCCGCGACTTTTTTCGCTTTGATTTTCTAGCAAGTTGAGGATTCTATGTTTACCAGGCTTAGTCAACAAAAAAATACGCTGCTAGCTCGATGGGCATTGCGAGATTGTAGTTCAGTTGGCACTGCGCCGAAATGTTGGGGTTTTCCCCTCGTTCAAAATGCTGGACAACTGATGATTGGAGATTACTTTAGCATTTGGTCACACTTAGGACGCAGCGAACTTGCCGTTGGTGCTGATGGTGTTTTGCGAATTGGTAATTACGTTTTTATCAACACTGGCACAACGATTTCAGCCCAATTAGAAGTGACAATCGGCGATCGCGTCCAAATTGCCAATGGGGTGTCAATTCTAGACAGCGACTTCCACGGATTAGAAGATCGGCATTCTCCGCCCCCAGCCGAACCGATTCGGATTGAGGATGATGTTTGGATTGCGACAAGAGCGATCGTGCTTAAAGGCGTCACCATTGGACGTGGAGCCGTAGTCGCAGCGGGTGCTGTAGTGACTTCTGATGTCGCTCCTTTCACCTTGGTGGGTGGAGTGCCTGCTCGCTTGATTCGTTCGTTACAAAAGCCAACCTATCAGCCTTTGTCTTTGTAGTCATGCCCACTTTCAGTATTATCATCCCAGTCTACAATGCCAGTGCTTATATTGAGCAGTCTTTGGCTTCAGTGTTTGCTCAAAGCTATGGTGATTTTGAAGTGATTGTTGTCGATGACGGTTCAACCGACGATACCGTTGATCGAGTCAACAAGTTTTCCCACCATCAGTCCCTGCGCTATGTCTATCAAACCAATGCAGGCCCTGCTGCTGCTCGCAATACAGGCTTGCAACTAGCTACCGGAGAGTTGATTGCCTTTTTAGATGCAGATGATTTATGGCATTCTGACAAACTCGCGATTCATTTTGAGCGAATGCAAACCAATGACAAAATTGGCTTGAGTTTCAACTGGTTTGAAGTTTTCTACGATCGCCCAGAAGTAGAACGCTTGATGCCTTGGTTTGCGCCGCCCACCAAATCCACTCTACACTGGCAAGATTTTCTCATCCGTAACTGGACAGGAACAAGTAGCACAGTTGTGATTCGTGCCGATTGTCTCAAAGGTGGACGGGGTTTTGATCCCCGGTTTCGGACAGGAGAAGATTATCAACTCTGGTTAGAGATTGCTCAAAATGGATGGGAAGTCAGTTTTATTGCTGATGCGCTCACCATTTATCGCAAGCGTCCTAGTAGCCTGACAGTGGATTATCTGCAGATTGCCCTTGATGAACTCTTGGTGATGAAACAAGGCGTTCGGATCGACAATCCCAGCGATCAAGTCGCAATCAATCTGGCGATCGCTCTCGTCAAGTAGATGTAGCTTGGGCTTACTTCCGTTCCAGTCAAAGGCAACTGGCCTGGAAATACCTCAAACAAGGATACCGAGCGATTCCGCAATTTATCGTCGAACGTCTGACGCGCAAATGGTTACATCGTGCCCGCAATCCTGAGATTTCTGCCAAAGCACTATGAATACTGATCTACCTCTAATTTCTGTTGTTGTCCCAATTTACAACGAAGAACAGGAACTGACTCACCTACTGGATTCGTTGATGGCGCTCAACTGGCCCTCTGATAGCTTAGAGATTTTGGCTGTTGACAACAATTCGAGCGATCGCAGTTTGAGTATTTTGCACAGTTATCCAATTACAGTGCTGCAAGAGCCTATACCTGGTCCCTATGCCGCACGAAACACAGCGATTCGCCAAGCCAAAGGAGAATTTATCGCCTTTACCGACGCCGATTGCATTGTCAGCCCCAATTGGTTACAAGAACTTTGGCAAGCATTTGATACGCCGCAAATCGGTGCTGTCGGCGGTAGTTTAGTACCACGCACGATTAGCAACTACGTCAATTACTTTGAAGGATGCGTTTTCAAAAGCCCAAACCATAGCCGAGGAACGTCTCGGATTCAGCCCTATGTTGTGACGGCTAATGTGATGTATCGCAAAGCGGTTTTCGATGAACTGGGACTATTTGATCAAGAAAATTTTTCAGGTCCAGATGTGGAGATGAGTTGGCGAGTAGTGCAATCAGAACGCTATACACTGAAAATTTGCGAAGAAGGTCAGGCGGTTGTGCAACACTCCTACCGCACACATCTCAAAGATTTTACTTACGTTTTAGAACGAGATGCCTATGGCTGGTTTTTTCTGGCGACAAATCATCCTCAAATGGCTCCAATTCCCCAACCGCTGAAGTACTTCATCAAATT
>CAVYXS010000003.1:0-26047 GCA_963772205.1 uncultured cyanobacterium | reverse complement strand
GGTAACCAATGGCACAGTTGGTCTCCAACTGCCGATTTGGTCAATGCCTCTGCTAGCTTTGCTGCGGAAATTGCTCCCGCCCGCACCTTTGGGTTACTGCATCAAATCGCACATCTACAGCAATCAGGATTGATCAAAGGTGGCACCTTAGATAATGCACTGGTTTGTAGCCCTGAAGGTTGGATAAATCCACCCTTAAGATTTGCAAATGAGCCAGTACGTCATAAGATCTTGGATTTAGTAGGAGATTTAAGTTTACTAGGAATTTTCCCCCGCGCTCATTTTTTAGCGTATAAAGCCAGCCATAATTTACATATTCAACTGGCGCAGAGAATTTTAGATTTGAGATTTTAGATCAAATTCCCAATCCAAAACTCTCTGGGGGTTTCAACGCCACCCTACTGAATTTCCAGATTCAACATCAACCACACTGCCAATGTCAATCCTCACCGAACCTAACACCATCAATACGATTGCACCTGCATCTACCGAAAATCCGGCTAATGATGAGATTAATTCCACATCAGAGACTAAAAAAACTTTCGCAATTGAAGAAATTCAGAAACTGCTACCCCACCGCTACCCCTTTTTACTGGTAGACCGGATTATTGACTACGTACCAGGTAAACGGGCTGTAGGCATTAAAAACGTCACTGTCAACGAACCTCATTTTCCAGGGCATTTTCCCGGACGACCACTGATGCCAGGTGTGCTAATTGTGGAAGCAATGGCACAAGTAGGTGGCATCGTCCTCACGCAAATGCCGGAAATGGAAGGTGGACTGTTCGTGTTTGCTGGTATCGATAAAGTCCGTTTTCGTCGCCAAGTAGTACCGGGAGATCAGCTAATCATGACCGTGGAACTGTTGTGGGTTAAACAACGTCGATTCGGTAAAATGCAGGCTCGTGCGGAAGTTGATGGACAACTAGCTACTGAAGGCGAACTTATGTTTTCCCTAGTAAACTAAAATTTGCTCTAGTGGTATGGGCACAGCCGTGAAGTGCCCTTACTGAGTCCTGAAAAAGGATAGCAGTAAAATAAACTAGCCACAATAGCATTGTATAATTTCTTCTTGATTTTCGACGCCCTCACACACACTTTGCTTTGCCCGACACTTTGGGTCACTCAATTTGGGATTTAGGATTTTGGATGTTCTATGGTGTCCACGGATGTAGGCGCAGCCTTTCCGCAGGGTAACTAGATTCCATTGTCAGTAAATCTAAAGTTGTTGCGGCCACGCAATACTTAACGCTCAGCACTCAAGACAGTTCTGGAGATTCACCCTTGAAGACGCTTATTCATCCAACTGCTGTAGTTCATCCTAACTCGGAACTCCACCCATCAGTGCAAGTCGGTGCCTATGCTGTGATTGGAGCGCATGTCAAAGTTGGCCCGGAAACTATAATTGGCGCTCATGCAGTCATAGAAGGGCCATGTGAAATTGGGGCGCGAAATCAGATTTTTGCAGGAGCAGCGATCGGTATGGAACCCCAGGATCTCAAATTTGTGGGAGAGCCTAGCTGGGTCAAAATCGGCGACAATAATCAGATTCGCGAATACGTCACCATTAACCGCGCCACGGCGCTGGGGAAGCGACGGTAATTGGCAATGGTAATCTGTTGATGGCTTATGTCCACGTGGCTCATAACTGTGTGATTGAAGATCATGTGGTCATTCCTAACTCAGTAGCCCTGGCGGGTCATGTTTACATCGAATCACGCGCTAGGCTTGGTGGGGTTTTGGGAGTTCATCAATTTGTCCGGATTGGTACACAGGCTATGATTGGTGGTATGGCACGGATTGACCGTGATGTGCCCCCATATATGCTGGTAGAAGGCAATCCGGCGCGGGTGCGAACCCTCAATCTTGTAGGACTTAAACGTTCGGGAATGGACTTGGCTACTTTACAAACTCTCAAAAAAGCCTTCCGGATTCTCTATCGCTCTAACTTAAGCTTTAAGGAAGCTTTAGAACAGTTAGAACTCCTAGGGGATACCGAACAGCTACAACACTTGCGGCGGTTCTTGTTGCTTTCTCAAATGCCAGGAAGACGTGGTTTAATTCCCGGTAAGACTAAACCAAGCGTGAGTGATGAATGATGGGTTATGAGTTATGAGTGCTGAGTTAGAAGTTATGAGTTGTCTAAACTTGAAGCTCCCAACTCCTAACTCCTAACTCCACACCTCCCAACTGTAAACTTGAAGCTCCCAACTCCTAACGCCTAATTCCTAACTTTTACTAATTACTAATTATCAAATGCGAATATTTATCAGCACTGGCGAAGTGTCTGGCGATTTGCAAGGATCGCTACTCATTGCAGCGCTCAAGCGTCAAGCTGTTGCTGCTGGGTTGGAATTAGAGATTTTGGCTTTGGGTGGCGAAAAAATGGCCGAGGCAGGGGCAACCCTGCTGGGTAATACTAGTAGTATTAGCTCAATGGGTATTCTAGAATCCCTGCCTTACATAGTCCCCACTCTCCAGGTACAGCGACAAGCGATCGCTTCCCTCAAGCAAAATCCACCAGATTTAGTGGTGCTGATTGACTATATGGGGCCAAATCTTGGTATTGGTACTCATATGCAACAGCATCTACCAAAAGTGCCAGTCGTCTATTACATCGCTCCCCAAGAGTGGGTTTGGTCTATTAGTCTGCGAAACACTACCCGAGTTGTGAATTTTACACATAAGCTTTTGGCGATCTTTCCCGAAGAAGCCCGTTATTATCGCCAGCAAGGTGCTAATGTTACCTGGGTGGGGCATCCCCTAGTTGACCGGATGCAAAACCCTCCTAGTCGCCAAGTAGCCCGCGCAAAATTAGGTATTTCATCCGACCAGATGGCGATCGCTCTTTTGCCCGCTTCCCGTCGTCAAGAACTTAAATATCTTTTACCAGTCATTTTCCAAGCGGCTCAAACAATTCAAGCTAAATTACCTGAGGTTCATTTCTGGATTCCTCTGTCTCTAGAAGTTTACCGCCAGCCCATTGAAAAGGAAATTCAGCGTTACGGTTTAAAGGCTACAGTTGTCTTTGAGCAACAAAAAGAAGTTTTTGCGGCAGCTGATTTCGCCATCACCAAATCTGGTACCGTCAACTTGGAACTTGCTCTATTAAACGTACCGCAAGTGGTTGCTTATCGTCTCAGTCCCGTGACTGCTTGGATTGCCCGTAAAATACTTAAAGGTTCTATCCCTTTTGCATCGCCAGTCAATTTGATGGTAATGAAGCCAATTGTGCCAGAGTTTTTACAAGAGCAAGCCACAGCAGAAAATATTACCCAAGCCGCGATGGAATTACTCCTCAACCCTGAGCGTAAACAGCAAACCTTGACAGATTATCAGCAAATGCGCCAGTCTTTGGGAGATGTAGGGGTTTGCGATCGCGCTGCTCAAGAAATTTTGCACCTGCTACCAAATTTCCCAGCATCAATTTAAAATTCTGGGTAATTAATCCAAATTAATCTCAGCCTCAAGGTGTTATGACTCATCAAAAAGACCATCAAAAAAAAACGCCCTATTGCTGTCGATTTATTTGCTGGTGCTGGTGGTATGACTCTCGGCTTTGAACAAGCTGGATTTGATGTACTTGCATCTGTTGAAATAGACCCTATTCATTGTGCAACACATGAGTTTAACTTCCCTTTTTGGAGTATCTTGTGTAAAAGTGTTGAGGAAACTACAAGTCAAGAAATTAGAACCCGTTCATCTATTGGTAATCAAGAAATTGATGTAGTGTTTGGCGGTGCACCATGCCAAGGATTTTCATTGATAGGTAAACGTTTTTTTGACGATCCGAGAAATTCTCTGGTATTTCATTATATTCGATTAGTATTAGAACTCCAGCCTAAATTTTTTGTCTTGGAAAATGTCAAAGGCATGACTGTAGGCAAACATCAAGAATTTATCGAAGAAATAATTAATAAATTTGCAGCTAAGGGATACAAAATACGTCAAACTTATCAAGTTTTAAATTCTGCTGATTTTGGAGTGCCACAAAATCGTGAAAGGTTATTTATTCTAGGTTGTCGTGATAATTTTGAATTACCAAATTATCCAGTTCCTATTACTAAACCTGCAAAGAAAAAAAAATCAGCACTAGCTAGTGAACTTCCTTCAGGTCCTACAGTTTGGGATGCACTGAAAGACTTACCAGAAATAGAAAAATATGGCGAATTACAGAAACGGGATTGGGTAGTTGCAGATTTTGGTAAGCCTAGCAATTATGGTAAGATACTGCGTGGACTTTGCTCTAATGACCATGACTATTCATATAAACGTAAGTATGATTCTAGAATACTGACATCAAGTTTAAGAACAAAACATAATTTAGAGTCTATCAAAAGATTTGCCGCTACTCCTTATGGTAAAACCGAACTAATAAGTCGCTTTTATAGACTTGACCCTGAAGGAATTTGTAACACACTTAGGGCAGGAACTCCTAGTAATAGAGGAGCTTTTACTTCTCCTAGACCGATTCACCCTTTTATTCCCAGATGTATTACTGTACGTGAAGCTGCACGACTGCATTCTTATCCTGACTGGTTCCGATTTCATGTAACTAAATGGCATGGATTTCGACAAATAGGAAATTCTGTTCCTCCTTTATTAGCTAAAGCAGTAGCGTCAAAAATTATCGAACAGCTTAATGTTTATCCATGTAAACCAAGAGATATAAAAATCTTAGGTAATGATAATTTATTGATGTATGATATGTCCGAAGCATCTAAATATTACGGTGTTGATTCGCGAACAATAGAGCCAAGAAAAAGAGGCATATCTAACAATAAAGAAGCGATATTATCAGCCGATTCAGAAACATACAAAGCTTCCGAATAAATTTATTTCCCAAGGGAGCATCCCAAATGTGTAAATTTATTTTTTTGTAGTGATGGCTCTCTAGCCCGCTTCCTGGACATTAGGGAGCAAGACTTAAGTGCGGGACGCTACGCGCAGCTTGCTTCCCCTCCGGGGTACGGCGTGAGCGCTCAGTCGAACGCTGCTCCCACTACAAATTGTCTGAAGGCAAAATTGGGATGCTCCCATTTCCCAATTGACTGAATTTTAAATTTTAGATAATCAAATTGAATAATTCCCAAAATAAAATCGCAGCAATGGGAATAACCCCCTAGGGGCGTAAGTCCTGACTCAGCTACTATAAAAAAAATTTGACATCGTAAATCTAATCATCCATGAAATCCTCTCAGGTAAAAGAAGCTGGGAGAAGGCGGTTTTAAATTTATTTACACTAATTTACTCAAAAATTACGTAGAATTATTTAAATTTTCCCAATCACAGAATCTCACTACTAAAGTTATGGCAGTGTCAAAATAAAAACAGTTAGAGCCTAACGCCTATGCATCCTTCTCCTACATACACACAGCAACCTTGGACGGAAACTTACAGTGAAATCATTGATGTCCGTTCACAGGGAGAATTTGCGGAAGATCATATCCCTGGTGCAATTAATCTACCAGTGCTAAATAATGCTGAACGGGCGGAAGTGGGAACGATTTATCAACAAGTTTGTCCCTTTACAGCCCGTAAAATCGGCACTGCTTTAGTGACGCGGAATATCTACCAACATCTCAGTCAACACTTTGCTGCTAAAGATCAGGACTACCGTCCTTTGATTTACTGCTGGCGCGGTGGACAGCGTTCAGGTAGTATGGCTTTGGTGCTGACGCAAATTGGCTGGCGCGTTACGGTACTTGAAGGCGGTTACAAGACTTATCGTGCTTATGTTCGCCAGGAATTAGAACATCTGCCAAAACAGTTTACTTATCAGATATTGTCTGATCTAACAGGTAGCGGTAAAACTTATATCTTAGACAAGATGCGTCAGCGTGGCGCTCAAGTTTTAGATTTGGAAAATTTAGCTGGCCATCGTGGTTCTTTGCTCGGTCAAGAATGGCACAAGGAACTTTCATCGCAGCCTTCTCAAAAATATTTTGAAACTCTGCTAATACAACAGCTGCAACAGTTTAATTCTCATCAGCCCGTATGGGTAGAATCGGAAAGTACAAAAATTGGGCAAATTTATTTACCTCAATCTTTGTGGGAAAAAATGAGGCTTGGTAACTCTGTAGAAGTTCAATTACCTGTAGCCGCTAGAGTCCATCTGCTCTTACAGGAATATCCTCATTTGGTAAATCATACCGATATTTTAAAGAGGAAGCTAGAGAAACTTAAATTCCGCTGTGGTTGGGAAAAATTAAGTCAGTGGTATAAGTTGATTGATGATGGCGAGTGGGAATTATTCCTGCAAGATATTTTGTTTTGCTACTATGATCCCAGATATAAGGCGTCAATAAAACGCTATTTTAGTCAAGCCGAACGATTGCTATCTATCCCAGACTTATCTGATAGCAGTATTCATAATTTGTTAGATTCCTTACTGCCCAATTGTGTAGCAGTAAAATAGACCCGTTGTCCAAGTATTGAAAGTATCATTTATTCAATACTTTTACCTGTACTCTGGCGGAATCTAACAAGTTATTAGCAAAAATGAATGCGCCTTAGACCACATATATCTAAGGCGCAACCAAGAATTTAGATTGAAAATTAGGAGCTACGGATAAATTACAAATTCAAGTAATTGGCTAAACAGCACCACTGTTTTTATTAAAAAGGATGACTACAGTTTTGAAAATTAGCTTGAAATCGTAAAGCAAACTCCAATTTTTTTGATACTGTAAATCCAGACGAATCACATCTTCAAAACTACGTACTTTAGACCGTCCATTTACTTGCCATTCTCCCGTCATCCCAGGTTTGACATCTAATCTTTGCCACTCTGGTACTTCATAACGTTCCACCTCATCAGGTGTGGGTGGTCTAGTACCTACTAAACTCATATCTCCTTTGAGGACGTTCCAAAATTGCGGTAATTCATCCAGGCTGGTTCGCCGCAAGAAGCGTCCTATATCGGTAACTCTGGGATCTTTTTCATTTTTAAAGAATGCACCTTCAACTTGGTTTTTTACTTGAGATTTTTTCGCTTCTGCATCCACACACATCGAGCGGAATTTCCAAATTTCAAACCGCTTCCCCATCCAACCACAGCGGGTTTGGCTAAAGAAAATGGGTCCTGGATCATCAATTTGAATCGCCACCGCAATGGGAATGAACAAAATTCCTGTAATTACCAAACCTACCAGTGCGCCAACAATGTCTATCAACCGTTTCATCCACGATGCTACGGAAGGATGTGTCTTTGGTAGCTGCTCAACTTTACTGGAAGTCAATCCCTGGGTGTCTTTGAGGTTGCTATTTTCTGTTGGCGATAACGTCCCCAGAGATTCAATTGGCAAAACCTGATCCAATCCTGTGAGATTTAATACTGCCATTACTGGAGGGGTAACATTTCGCAGTATCAAAGCAATCCCTTTTTCTTTGGTAATTTTGAAATTACTGACTAGGGCGCCTAAACCACTACTATCCATAAAAGTGGTTTGGTGAAAGTCAATAATTATTTGCACAGGATGTGAAGCGATCTGGGTTAAATTGTGACATGTTTGCTTAAAGCCTACAGCCTCAAGCACGCTTAACCGCACTGGTACTTCTATTATTGCCGTGTCATTTAGGGAAGTAACCGAAAAATCGACCTCTTTGGGTTGGCTAGTCATGAAGCTTTGCACTTTCGTTGCCATCTAAATGTAAACTGCCAAACACTATTTTGTCCTATACAATTACTAACCTCATCTAAAATCAGTAGTAATTGCGACTAATTATCAGTTAGTTGGGGTAAGCTTGGATATTGCCAACGACCATTCACAATAGAACAAGACGCCAAAAAACATACTTGCTGTTGTGAAAACGTGGCGGCTTTTCGCCTTGCTATCATCCCATGACTACTAAAACTACGGTTAAACCTACCGCACGCCTGGTTGAAGTCTTTTCTGCTATTCAAGGGGAAGGACTGAATGTCGGGACACGTCAGATTTTTATTCGCTTTGCTCTTTGCGACTTGCGCTGTCACTTTTGCGATAGTGCCCATACTTGGAATGCACTCCCTACCTGTAGGATAGAGCGAACCCCCGGATTACGAGACTTTGAAATTCACTCCAATCCTGTCCCACTACCCATTTTAATTGAATGGGTAGAACGGCAAAATTTACCTTCCTTACACGATAGCATTAGCTTAACTGGAGGCGAACCACTTCTTCATGCCCCATTTTTAGCGGCATTTCTACCGTCAGTGCGATCGCTCACCAATTTACCAATCTATCTAGAGACTGGTGGTCATCGTCCAGAACAACTGGCGATGATTCTACCTTATCTCGACTCTGTGGGTATGGATTTCAAGCTACCTAGTGTCAGCGGCGAAAGCTATTGGCAAGAACACACAAAGTGTCTTCAATTATGTTTTAGCTCACATTTAGATATTTTTGTCAAGATAATTGTTTCCCAAACCACAGACCCATCTGAGTTGGAACGCTCCGCATTGTTGGTAGCAGATGTTAGTCCCGATATCCCAGTATTTTTACAACCTGTTACACCTTTGGCTGAGTCTGAACAATTTACCGAAAAGCCTGTAATTGCGCCATCTCCAGACCAAATGTTGATTTGGCAAGCTTTAATGAAGCGATTTGTGGCACAGGTTCGTGTTGTACCCCAGACACATAAAATGTTGAATCAGTTGTGAGTGCTGAGTTACAGATATTTTCAGCTAAATAGACCACATTCACCGTCAGGGCACAGCGGTACTGTGCCCCTACAGTGTGGTTCAAATACGTGAAAACCGCTGTAAAAACTTGATTTTAATTCTGACTCGTCACGGGCTAAACGCCCCGCTACCGCTAACAGGATTAAAGTTCGCCCTCATCTGGAGTTCTAGATTTATTTTTTACCTTATTAGCACTACGTTTGAGAGCAGAAAGTCGTGCTTCATATCGAGACCGTTGGCGCTTGCTGGGTGTGTTGTCAATCAGGGTTTTTAAGGCGCTACCAAGGCTTTTGTAGGCGTTGGGGAGGCTATAACCAAAACGAGTTGCTAAGGCGATCGCTTTGTCGTCAGCAGCGATAAATTCTTTTAGTTGCTTGTCCCCGTTATTCTTTTGATATAGTCGCCACCCTGAGACGCCACAAAGTGCCAGAGCTAGCACTAACAGCAATGCATCCTGTACCCACAACTCACCGACAGCGCCACCTAAACCAATAGCTAGTGCTGCCATTTCCCAACCATCTTTGGGAATTGTATCATTTTGAATCCGGGCTACTTCGTGCCAAAACAGCAGATTACGCTGATCCATCGCGAGAGCATCCCATTTCACCAGGTCAATTTGAATTTCTACCTGATCTTACCAATTTCTTCGCTGCGGATCAGGGGTGGATTGACCTCAGTAGTGCCTTCAACCGTTACCCAGCTCTGCAATTCTGGCGGTAGTAAGCCTTTCAACCGCCGGAGTTCACTCATTTCTGCTTTGGCAGAGGAGGTTGCATAGGATGTCATAAAAATCCAGCCCTAGAAAAATTTAGTATATAGTGAGGGTATCACTTTGGAGTATAGCTATTTCAGTGCTATTTCGCCTCAATCACTCTGGAAACTTCCGCGCTTTTTCCGCGCTTCCATTGCCTTTTCTAGCAAATCTAGTAATCCAGGGGCTTCTTCTTGAATACTCAGTAACAGTCTTTCCCCAAGTTCCATATTCCCTGGATCTTCACCTGTATGCATCACCTCTTTCAGGCGAGGCATTGCTATGCTATCAACAGTCTGAATTAAGCCACTCAGACAACGGTTAAATTGTTTTTCGGTGAGAATGGAGTCTTCTAGGGGGAACTCAATCATTGCTCGGATTTCGCCATCCGATGTGTCATACTCCCATTGTAGCATTTTAGTTTCCCAGGAAATGGCCAACATTGTCTGGAGGATTGCTCCCTTGTGCGGATGCTCTTGAATCCCCGCCAGCACTTGTGGCGCAAATACCCGAAAAAACTTTCCGTCCTCATCCAGCTGGACAACTATCAGGAAATCTTCTAGGTGATCAGCTTCTACACCCGTGATAATACGGTCTTCTTCATCATCCAAACGGTAGTCCCAACCAAGGTTGTCTAAGTACTTGGCTATCTGTTTCAGATTAGCTCCCATAAAAGCCTCATAAGGAACGGTGGAGCGTCTATCACCAGACCTAGTTTAACCTGCTAGTACCACTTCGCCCAATTCCCAATTCCAAATGTCAAAAATCCTTGTGTTTTAAGATTTTACTATTTCTCTATTAAGTAGCTCAACATGGCTGAAAATAATTCTTAAAAATATTTATTAGTTACTATTGGCAATGGTTTCAGGGGTTTTTAGAAAAATTTACATGACTCTATTTATTCCTGTCTATTTACTTATATGGCTATTTAAAACCAAAATTTTATCAATTCATAATCATGGGGTAATGTAAAATCAAAATGTGATATTCGGATATTTTGTAAATAAATTTTGCATAGAAAATCACAATTTATCAAAATAAATAAAGACTGCCAATTTTAATGTGATATAAATTACTACAATACGGTCTCTAAAAAAGTTTTATATTACAAGCATCTACTTTTTTTACATATAAAATGTCGTCAAAAGTACATTAATAATTGCGAGGTAAAATACCGTGTCCGAATCAAACCCCATAATTATTGCAGAAAATGTGCAAAAGTGGTATGGCAAATTTCACGCTCTCAAAGGTGTGAGTTTGATAGTAAGTCGTGGTGAAGTTGTCGTGTTGATGGGACCTTCTGGTTCGGGTAAATCGACCTTTATTCGCACTTTTAACGCTTTAGAAGCATACCAAAACGGCAAAATTATCATTGACGGTATTACCCTTAGCCACGACTTGCGAAATATTGAAACAATTCGCCGCGAAGTGGGGATGGTATTTCAGCAGTTTAATTTATTTCCCCATCTCACAGTCCTGCAAAATATCACTTTGGCGCCAATTTGGGTACGTCGGTGGACAAAAGCCAAAGCTGAAGAATTAGCCATGCAACTGTTAGAAAGAGTGGGAATTTTAGAACAAGCACAAAAATATCCCGAACAGTTGTCTGGTGGACAGCAGCAACGGGTAGCGATCGCCCGTGCTTTAGCTATGCAACCTAAAATTATGCTGTTTGACGAACCCACCTCGGCTTTAGATCCAGAAATGGTGCGCGAAGTCTTGGATGTGATGCGAAATCTCGCCCGCGATGGCATGACAATGGTAGTTGTGACTCACGAAGTCGGATTTGCCCGTGAAGTTGCTGACCGAGTTATTCTGATGGATAGCGGTTGCCTCGTCGAGTCAGCCACCCCTGATACCTTTTTTACCAATCCCCAAGAAGAACGAACTCGTAAATTTTTATCACAAATTCTTTAGAAAATTTTGGCTTCATCTCCAGGTTTTTTCCCAAAACTTCATACAACGTTTAGGCAAAACTCCGTCTAGATGCTTAGTCAATTACCACAAATTGTTGGCAATACATATATTTTATAGCACATTTAAAATCCGATAAACACAGAGACATCAATTTTTATCAAAGTTGCGATTCGCCAAACTATGTCACAAAGGATTAGGCTCGTAGTTGCGCTTTAGCGCTATTAGCGTTGACTTAGCCTCAGAAAAGAAGATATTTTCTAATAAAATCAGGTACATTATAGCCCCTTCTTGCCTTGCTGGAAGGGGTTCTTGTACTTCACTCAATTGAGAACCGCTATAGAGTTTCTACTTACGAAAAACCTTGGTATTAATCATCTACAGATTCTTTAATTAGTAAAAAAAAATCAAAACTTACTTAAGCATTGAAAATCAAGATTTATATAATCTTTAACCAAAAATACATGACATCAAAAGAGTCTAAAGAGAGAATGAAATGTAGGCGCTGATCAGCGCGGAAACCTCTTGCACAAAAACAATATTTTTCAATAAAAAGCCAGAAATTTCTGACTAATTTGTGATGCGGATTTTAATTTACTCTTACAACTACTATCCAGAACCAATTGGTATAGCCCCGCTGATGACGGAATTAGCAGAGGGACTTGTCAAGCGCGGACATCAAGTGCGCGTAGTCACCGCTATGCCTAATTATCCAGAGCGGCAAATTTATGAAGAATATCGAGGTAAATGGTTTCTCAATGAATATAAAAATGGCGTGCAAATTCAACGCAGTTATGTTTGGATTCGCCCCCAACCCACTCTCTTAGATCGGGTATTGCTAGATGCTAGTTTTGTTGTCACTAGCTTTTTTCCAGCCCTCATAGGTTGGCGCCCTGATGTGATTCTCTCAACATCGCCATCACTACCTGTTTGCGTCCCCGCAGCGCTTTTAGGATGGTTACGCGCCTGTCCTGTAGTATTAAATCTTCAAGACATATTACCGGAAGCGGCTATCCATGTCGGACTACTAAAAAATAAATGGCTGATCAAGGTGTTTACGGCTTTAGAAAAATTTGCCTACCACACCGCCACAAAAATTAGTGTTATTGCTGATGGGTTTGTCGAAAATTTGCTGAACAAGGGCGTTGCATCTGACAAAATCGAGCAAATTCCCAACTGGGTTGATGTTAATTTCATTCGCCCTTTACCTAAAGAAAATAACCCTTTCCGTACAGCACATAACCTTAACGGCAAATTTGTATTGCTATATTCTGGTAATATTGCCCTCACCCAAGGCTTAGAAACCGTCATTCAAGCTGCGGCGATGTTGCGCCATATCCCAGACATTGCTTTTGTAATTGTGGGTGAATCCAAAGGTTTACAGCGCTTACAACAGGATTGTCTTAACTGCGGTGCAGATAACGTTTTACTTCTACCGTTTCAACCCCGTGAACATTTACCACAGATGTTGGCTGCGGCGGATGTTGGTTTGGTGGTGCAAAAGAAAAATGTTATCTCCTTCAATATGCCATCCAAAATACAAGTATTACTTGCCAGTGGACGGGCATTGATTGGCTCTGTACCCGAAAATGGCACTGCAGCTAGAGCTATTAGACAAAGTGGCGGCGGTTGTGTCGTGACTCCAGAAAATTCCCCAGCGTTAGCAACGGCAATTTTAGACTTGTACCAACACCCAGAAAAAGTCAAAACTCTAGGTTATAATAGCCGCCAATTTGCTGTAGAACAATATGCCTTTGAGCAAGCTTTAACTAATTATGAATCGTTGTTTTATTCACTAACTACATCTGCTCAACCGATTGATTCTTCAATAGTATCTAAACAGCAAATCTAATCGCACAGTGCTGAATACTGAGTTGGTAGGGTGCGTCAGTACCAAGAAATTATTGGTATTTCCAGGGTTTTTCTGACTCACGCACCAACAAGATTGAATATTTGGATGAAGGCAAATATATTGAGTACTTTATGACACTTATCAAGTACCTGTATCCAGAACCACGTCATATTCGGTTAAATATTAGTCATACCCCCAACCCCACCCCTATACCCCTCCCCATTTCCGGGGAGGGGTATTTAAATTTAAAAGATGAAAGACGACTTTAGGTAGACTAGTCCCGAACCAATAGTTTAATTAAGCGGCAGAGACACCTGTTTTTTTGTTAGTATTCAAAAAAACCAATTCATACACTTGCAGTCCAATTGTTGCTTGTCAGGAATTGTAAAAAGTTGTAACAAAAGGGATAAAGCACCTGAGGTTTAATGTCTGATTACTTCCAAGCAGAATTCCCAATACAATCAGTCTCTGTCACTAAGAATGCGGTTAAAAGCCCAGAGGGTCAACCAGAAGATGCCAGTGGTAAATTAGCTATAACCATCGCTGAAGCGGCATCAGACCGCAAAGCAGGTGAGATTTTATTGCTCAGGGTAGCAGATGTGTCTTACCTGGCAGATTACTTTGTGATGATGAGTGGCTATTCGAGAGTCCAAGTAAGAGCGATCGCCGAAGCAATTGAAGCACAAGTAGAAATAGAATGGAAACGCCGCCCGTTGCGGACAGCAGGGAAGGCTGAGGGGAGTTGGGTGCTACAAGACTATGGTGATGTGATCGTTCATATCATGACGCCCAAAGAGCGAGAATTTTATAATTTAGAAGCGTTCTGGGGACATGCAGAACGTGTAGAACTCCCACAACCTGATGAGGGAGGGGTAAGCTAACATGATCGAGTCTTCGCTTTCAAATTGCCCAGTTCCCAGTGAACAACAGCCGCTCAATGAATACGAAGAATTAAAAACTGCCTGGTTATTTCGCGATTGCACTGTCAGTTGGCGCGATTATATCACAAAAATAGTTTGGATTTGGGGTGTCTCCTGGGTGGTAGCAGGGCCAGTGGCGGCTGCAAGTTTTCCCCCACATAAGTATATTGGGCAATTTATCCTCTGTGGTGCAGCAGGGGCGAGTGTGGGGATAGTGTTGGTACTAGTGAGGTTGTATTTGGGCTGGTTCTATGTGAGCGATCGCCTCAAAAGCCCCACGGTATTTTATGAGGAATCTGGGTGGTACGACGGTCAAACTTGGACGAAGCCACAGGAGGTACTCAACCGCGATCGCCTAATTGTCACCTACGAAATCAAGCCAATTCTGCGACGGTTACAATTTACCTTTGTAGGCTTGGCGGGAATGTTTCTTACTGGTACTATAGTTTGGCATTTGCTGTAAATCGTCATTGGTCATTAGTCAATGGTCACTCGTAAACAAACAACTGACAACTGACTAATGACAACTGACAAATTATAAAATAAGTGATAGATATGAACCCATGACAATGGGAAAACGAACTCAAGCCATAGCACTAGAAGTCAGGTTGCTGCGGGAAGGGATTATTGAATCGAGGCATATAGTCCAGGCTGTTGTATGTGACGATCGCGGACGGGTTTTGTCAGTTGCCGGTAACTCGGAAACAGCTGCATTTGTTCGTTCAGCGCTTAAGCCCTTTCAAGCGCTAGCAGTTACCACCACAGGGACACTGGAACGCTACGATCTGAGCGATCGCGATTTAGCAATTATCACCAGTTCCCACAAAGGCACAGTAGAGCAGGTCAGACAAGTATTTAACATCCTCTGGCGGGCTGATATTGACCCAACTGCACTCCAATGTCCCATACCTGAAGGCAAGCGGAGTCCTCTAGAATACAACTGCTCTGGTAAACATGCTGGGATGTTAGCTGTTTGTCAACAACGGCATTGGCCTTTGACTAACTACTTAGACCGCAAACACCCAGTGCAACAATTGATTTTGAGCAAAGTAGCAGATTTACTAAGAATGCCAGCAGAGGAATTTATTAGCGCTCACGACGACTGCGGCGCACCCACCTATTTAATGCAACTTGGTCAAATGGCCTCTTTGTATGCCCTGCTAGCCTCCGGTAATAACTTGGATATGGAGCGGATTGCCCGTGCCATGACTCATCACCCATCTATGGTGGCAGGTGATGGCAAATTTGACACGGAATTGATGCGCTTAAGCCCAGGGGACTTGCTCAGTAAAGCCGGTGCAGAAGGAGTGCAGTGCATTGCTAGGCTCGGTGAGGGTATGGGATTAGCTATCAAAGTTATGGATGGGGCTTCGCGGGCAAAATATGCCGTGGCGATTCACCTGCTCCAGCAGATGGGCTGGATTACTCCCAGTGTCGCCCAAAGCCTCTCGGAAAAGTTTATGACCATAGGTAAATACAAGCGTTTAGAAGTAATTGGAGAATTATCACTTTTGTAGTTGCCAAACTTTTGACTTTGCGTTATAGTAAAGAAGTAGAGAGACAGCAACGCGGGATAGAGCAGCCTGGTAGCTCGTCGGGCTCAACGGGCAAATTTAACTAGACGCTTATTAGTTAAGTTTGCTGTGGGCGGCACATAAAGAAACTTATGTGCGTTTATCTGTCAAACTCGGGGAAGCCAATAGCGCGGTAATCCCGAACCAAGCTCCAGAAATGGAGAAGGTGTAGAGACTGGAAGGCAGACACCCTAACAGTAAAGCTGAGGGTGAAGGGACAGTCCAGACCACAAACCAGTTAATCTGGGCAACGAAAGTTGTAGATGGTAAGCATAACCCGAAGGTCAGTGGTTCAAATCCACTTCCCGCCACCAAATTCAAGATAAAATAAATCCCTGCAACCCTTTATAGTTGTAGGGATTTATTTTAGTTAGTGTTTAAAGACTCTTTAAAATTAGTAAATACTGCCAAAAAAAAGTATGTACTAAAAGATATTGGTAGTAAAAGTATTGACTATATAGATTAGTATGTACTAAAATCACTTAGTTAATACTAATCAGGCTAGTATGTATGAATATGGCTCAACGAATTACAATCACACTTCCCGATGATCTACACGAGCGTTTGCAAATGTTTAAGGAGAGCCTTAACGTTTCTGGTGTATGTCAACAAGCAATTGATTTAGCAGTTCAAATTGAGGAAATTAAGGTAAGGACGGATATTCCAGCAATGGAAAAAGCGATCACCAGATTGCGAAAAGAGAAGCAGGAAGCCAGTGCTAAGTGGAAGCAAACTGGTTTCAAGGATGGATTAATAGACGCAACGGAGACGCTAGATTATTTAACACTTAAGTATATTGGTGAGGGAGGAGATATAAAGAAATCAATTCCCGGAATCAAAAACGAACCAACTGTAATGATGGAACTCCAACATGATAGGTGGGAAGGATATTATGAAGAAGAGGACTATTTTGAATCTGAAATTTATACCCAAGGCTGGATTGAAGCTGTAATCCATGTCTGGAAAGAAATTAAAGACCAGCTTTAATTGTATTTTCTCATGAATCTATAAGCCTTGTGAGGTTATTGAATTGACAAATTAATTAGGTTTTATCGTCCCAATTTGATTGTCGAATTTCTTAACCTCAAACATTACCTAACTTTAGCTAAAAAAGTTGTCTAAAGCGTCCCAAACTACAAGTTTTAAGTATGTCTTGCTAAAGGTTACGTGAATATGGACACAAAGCTCAAAGGAGACATTGCAGAACAAGCTGCTGTTATTCACGCCTTAAAGCGTGGTTGGGGAGTTTTAAAACCTGTAGGCGACAGGCTACCTTATGATTTAGCATTTGATGTAGAAGGAACTCTGATTAAAATCCAAGTCAAATATGCTTGGTTGGATGAGCCATCAGGCAATTATGTTGTAGATAATCGTCGCACTAAAACAAATAGGCGGCTGATGCTTCGAGAAGCATATAAGCCAGCAGACTTTGATTTTGCCCTAGTATATATAGAGAAACTTGACCTGTTTTACATCTTCCCAGTTGCTGTGTTCATCGGCTATGGTAGCGAAATCCACCTTGTGGAAACTGAAAAACGACAGCGTAAACCTCGTTCTGCACAATATCGCCAAGCTTGGGAATTAATGTTACCGGCGGTAAGTAAAGAAAATTGTGTTTGTTCGCCTGTCACATTCAAAGAAGCAAGGCTTTGATCTATTCTGGAGTAGGAACCTGACAAAAAGTGCGGAGAATCATGGTTGTGAAGTTGCAGCGACCAATTTTAGTGGGAGGATTGGGACTATCCTTCTCTTTGTGGATGTTACAAAGCTGGCACGATTCTATAGTGCAAGTGGGTGAATTTGGTTTAGTCAGCGCTTTAGCCGTTGGTGGTGGTTTGTGGTTATTCCAGAAAAATCGCCCGAAAAATCGTTTAGAGCAGCTAGATGGTATGGTTGTAGATCGCTTAACCGTCGAAAGTGCGATCGCTAAAACTGAAGCCGTAATTAACCAACTGGCACAAGAATCAGAAAACCATCCAGCCTTAGGAACACTGCGAGAACAAGTTACCCAGTTACTCAAAGAATTAGATAGACAAGAAATTAAACTGGCTGTTACTGGTGGTAAATCTGTAGGTAAGACCACTTTAATTCAAGTTTTAGCCAAAAATGTAGATCTGTGGGATACAAAATCTCTAAATTTCTGTGAAACAGCGCCTTTGTTTCAACAAACCGGTGACAATTCAGATGCGGCTATTTTGACAGAAGTGGAAAAATCTGATTTTGTCCTGTTTGTGACAAACGGCGATTTGACAGACTCAGAATTTCAAACCTTAAAGCAGCTAAAGGCGAAAAATCAGCCATTCATGGTGGTTTTTAACAAACAAGACAAATATTTGCCAGATGAACGTGCTAGCATTTTGGTGTCATTGAAACAGCGGATAGAGGGAAATGTTGTTGCGACTGCTGCGTTTCCGATTTCTATCAAAGTCCGCAAGCATGAAGCTGATCGTTCTGTACAAGAGTGGATGGAAGAACAAGCACCTGATATCCAGCAGTTAACCCAGCAGTTGAGTGAAATTTTGGCACAGCAAGCACAAAAGCTGGTGTGGTTAACAACCCTGCGTCAAACTGAGTTGCTGAAAGCAGAAGCGAAACTTAGGCTGAATCAAATTAGGAGCGATCGCGCTACTCCAATTATTGAACAATATCAGTGGATAGCTGCCGCTGCTGCTTTTGCTAACCCAGTTCCCGCACTCGATATCTTGGCGACTGCGGCGATTAATGCCCAGATGGTTATGGATTTAGGTAATATTTATCAGCAGAAATTTTCCCTAGAACAGGCGCAAACTGTCGCGGGGACAATGGGAAGTTTGATGCTGAAACTGGGTTTAGTGGAACTTTCCACCAAGGTTATTGGTACTGTTCTCAAAAGTAATGTCGCCACCTTCGTTGCTGGTGGGGTTGTGCAGGGTGTGAGTGCAGCTTATCTTACCAGGGTAGCAGGGTTGAGTTTGGTTGAATATTTCCAACAACAGGAAATTGCTCTAGACTCTGGAACTGGTTTGAATTTGGAGAAGTTGCGCCAAACTTTGCAAAATGTGTTTCAGCAAAATCAGCAGATGGGTTTTCTGCAAAGTTTTGTTAAACAAGCTGTCAAGCGTTTATTACCAGAACCTCAGGCTGAAGTTGTCCGATAATTATCTCACGCCAAGGCGCATTCGCGGAGCAGAAGCGAAGGCGTCTTGGCCTGAGATTTCATTAAAGTTCTTTATTTAAAAGCTATCTAAATCATCATCAAAGTATCCAGCACCTACAAATGCAGGAGTAGTAGCTGCTTGCTTATCAATAAGTTCTAGTAATGCATTATTGCAGCGTTCGGTCAGTTCTGGATATTTATTCGCTATCCATTCAAGTTCTGTCACGCCACAAGGATCACTAATATCAAAGCCGAGTTCAATCAATTCTTCAGTGTGTTTATATGCTAGATGAAAAATTCCCTCAAAATCAATAAACTGTTCATACATAGTTACAATTATTCTGAATTTATCTGCGTCCATCTGCGTCCATCCTCTTCTATCTGCGGTTAATTCTTTCTTGCTGTACCTCACGAATGTGGGAATTGCTATAATAACTTTTTCCAGTCAGATGATGGCATAATAAAAATCAACTTATTTTTTGATAAAAGCAATTATTAATTACTAAACAACAGCGATTGTATATTTAAGGATATTTTAATATATTTGGACTACTATATTCGTTTTTTTCATGATTTTTCGCCCTGCTATATTCTCCTTCTTCTGTGGCGCCGGCTTTCTGGATTTAGGCTTTGAAACTAGCGGTTTTAATATTGTCTACGTCAATGAAATATTCACACCATTCATGTCAGCCTACCGCTATTCACGAGAAGTTCTCAACCTACCATTACCTGAATATGGATATCATGAAGGGGAAGCTGCAGACGTAACCAAACTTACCCAAGGAATCGCTGCAAAACGCCTCTGGGAGTTAGTCAAAGATTGCCGCAAATCTGATAATATTGTAGGCTTTATTGGTGGTCCTCCTTGTCCTGATTTCTCAATTGGAGGCAAAAATAGAGGACGCTTAGGTGATAATGGCAAACTTTCGGGTGCTTATGTTGAATTAATTTGTCAAAATCTGCCAGATTTCTTTTTATTTGAGAACGTCAAGGGTTTGTGGCGGACGACAAAACACCGTTTATTTTACGAATCTTTAAAAGAACAGTTACAGCAAGCAGGATATATTTTAACTGAGCGGTTAATTAATGCTATTGAATATGGTGTACCTCAAGATAGAGACAGAATTATTCTTGTTGGTTTCCAAAATAAGTTAATTGAAGATATGGGAATAGAAATAGGTAATAGTCAATTATTACCTGAAGGAGTGTTTCCTTGGAATAATTATATTTTATATCCTCAAGCAAAGGTCTTTGATTACCCTTGGCGTCAATGTGAACCATTTCGAGCAGATTCTATATTGCCTTGTCCTGATGATATTCCTGAAGAACTAACTGTAGAATATTGGTTTAGAAAAAATAACGTGCTGCATCATCCCAACGCTGAACATTATTTCCAACCAAGAGCAGGTATTACAAAATTTGCGGCTGTGGATGAAGGCGATGATTCTAAAAAGTCTTTCAAACGTCTACACAGATGGCGTTATTCTCCCACAGCTTGCTATGGCAATAATGAAGTACATTTACATCCTTATAAAATTCGGCGAATTTCTGCTGCGGAAGCTTTAGCGATACAATCTATGCCGGCAAGTTTCGTGCTTCCAGATAATATGTCACTTACGAATATGTTTAAAACTATTGGTAATGGTGTACCGTATTTGGCGTCAAAGGGGTTAGCTCAAACTATTCTTGATTTTTTAGCCACTGGTGCGAAAAATCCTATTGAATGTCGTCAGCTTAGGACTAAGTGATGTCCACTCCCAGATCTAGTAGGGTAAACACATCAACTTTAATTGGTTCTTAGTCAGCACTTTAGTGCTGAAAATAGCGATAAATCGCTTACTACCGAGCCAATAGGGACAATTACTGGTTAAATGTCAAGTGGGCTACCAGATCCAGCAAGTAGCCTATCTTTACAAGAAAAATGTCATAAATATGCTTTAATTTAAAATTAATGACTTAAATTTTTATAAACTTTAATAATAACTCATGGGCATAATATAGCAATGGCAGCAGACTATCCAGACATTGATATTGCGCCATTTATCGATCACGCCCTGCTAACGCCAACTGCTACCCCAGAGCAGGTTGAGCAATGGTGTGAAGAAGCATACAGGTTTAATTTTGCGGCGGTTTGTGTGTATCCCGCCTATGTGAAGCAGGCGACGGAACTACTCCACGGTAAAAATCCTAAAGTCTGTACAGTGATTGGCTTTCCCACTGGGGCGACGACTTCAGCGGTGAAGCTGTATGAGGCGCAAGAGGCGGCGGAAAATGGAGCCACCGAGTTGGATGTGGTAATCAACTTAGGTTGGTTGAAGGCTGGTAAAATTGAACAAGTCCACCGAGAGATTGCCGAAATTTGCGAAGCTACTGGGCAGACTATCAAGGTAATTTTAGAAACTAACTTGCTGACAGATACAGAGAAGAAGCTCGCAGCAGAAATATCTCTGGAAGCAGGTGCCGCATTCTTAAAAACCGGTACTGGTTGGAATGGCGGTGCAACCGTGGAAGACGTGCGATTATTGAAGGAACTGTCACGGGAAATGGTCGGAATTAAAGCCTCGGGCGGAATTCATACTATAAATCAAGCCCTAGAATTAATTTTGGCGGGTGCTACTCGATTAGGTACATCTCGCAGTATCGATTTAATCCGCCAGCGCGATAACCTAGGAAAGGGTCATTAGTCATTTCTCCTTGTCCGCAATTAATGACCCTTGACCCTTGAGCCTTGACCAATGACTAGAACCTATCAAGCAACTGGAATTAATCTGAAAGCCCAGGCGCTGGGAGAATCGGATAGAATAGTGACAATTTTAACACGAGAGTTTGGTTTGATTCGAGCAGTTGCCCCAGGGGCACGCAAGCACAACTCCAGCCTAGGTGGCAGGAGTGGGATGTTTGTGGTCAATGAATTACTGATAGCCAAAGGGCGATCACTCGATAAAATTACACAAGCACAAACGTTAAAAACTTATCCAGGTCTTGCGAAAAATTTGGGTAAACTAGCCGCTAGCCAGTATTTAGCAGAAATCGCCCTGTATCAGGCTTTAAGTGAACAACCCCAAGAAGAACTTTATGAGTTACTCAATGAACATCTTCATCGATTGGAGGAATTACCGAATACCGAAGCAGCTAGTATTTTCGCTCATTTGGCTCATGGGGTGTTTCACCTTTTAGCTTTGGGAGGACTAACGCCTGAGGTACAAGTCTGTTGTCTAACTCAGCGTCCCCTCATCCCAAACTTTATAGACCCCAATTGGCAAGTAGGATTTAGTATCACGACAGGGGGAACGATTGGCTTAGAGGCTTGGGAAGCCTTGCGAAACCAGGGGGAGAGGGAATCTCGCGGCCAAAGGAGAACCAAAATAGCCCGTCGAGCCGCTGCGTGACGTGAGGCAATGGATTTACCGAGGGAACGATCATCGCCCTGATGGAGACGGCGCGGCAGGGGGTGGAGTGGGCGCGGCAGAACCGCGGCTGGCGCTCGGATCGCCGGTGGGTGGCGGCGCATGGTCGGTCTGGGCCGGCGGTCCCAACAGTTCCGTAAATATCGGTTTCAAGGCATCGGCCCAAACTTGGTAGCCCTTGACCGTCGGATGCAGCTTATCCCCCGCGTTCATCATGCCGTCGAACAGCTTGCCATCCTTGTCGGCCAGCTTGTCGTTCACATTCAGATAGCGAACCTTTTTCCCGTCCGCAAACGCCGCGATGTTGTCGTTGATCCGGTTGATCTCGGGCACGACCGCCATGTTGTCGTTGCGCGGGAATATAGCAGTCATAATCACGGTGGCGCCGGGGGCCTTTTCCCGGCAAACGTCCAGAATCGCTTTCAGCCCTTGGGTGGTGTCCGCCACTTTGGCGTCATCCCCGGGACGCGCCCCGACATTATTGATTCCCGCCAGCACTACGATAATCTTTGGATTCACACCGTCCAGTTCCCCATTTTCCAACCGCCAGAGTATATTCTCCACTCTGTCCGCTCCCCAACCGAAATCCGCCGCATTCCATCCAAAGAAGTTCGAGGTCCAGTTCGCCAGCATCTCCTTATACTGGGGATCGCTTGCCCCCCATCGGCGCGTGATGGAATCGCCCTCAAAATAGATGTCATTGCCCCCTTTCCGGGCTTTTTCCAGTAATTGCGTATGCGCCAGTTGCGAATTGGCATCCGTTCTGGGCGAAGGACGATCAGCGCGGCCGAGGGACCGCCCCTGCCAGGCCCTCGTGCGCCTCGAGCCGAGGCGGCCGTGCGGTTCGTGTTGGTTGAGGTTGCCGGCGGCGGAATCTGGGCCAGACAGACGTCGGCGAACAGCGCGGTGGCGGCGAGTGATGTGAGAACTGCAATGGAATGTCTCAATCAGTGTTCCGATTCGCCGGGAATTTCCGGAATGCCCGGATCGTCCAGGATTTGCACGGCGGTGGCGTCGCCGAGGTCTTGCCAATCTTGCAGCACCCAGACGACTTTCTTGTCCGGGGTGACTTCGACGAGCTGCGGGCCTTTGCCGCCGCCGCCGCGCGAGGTGAAGATGGTGTTGCCGTTGGCCAGGCGGGTGCAGCTTTGCGGCGCTTGGACGAACCGATATGCCTCCGGCAGTTCGCTGGACTTGAATTCCCAGACCGTCTCGCCCTTGGGATTGACTTCGCGCGTGAGGCTGTCCTGCTTCATCGGTGATCAGCGTGTTGCCGTTCTTGAGGCGGAGGGCGGCCCACGGCGATTTGATGGGGTAGCTCCAGATTTCGTTAAAATTCTTGTCGTATTCCACGACGTTGCCCGCGCTGAAGATAGGGAACGAGATAAGTTCCCTGCGCGGTGTAAGCGCGCGCGGCGGAATTGCCCGTGAATGTTCCTGGGATCGAACGGCTGGCCGTCGCAGGGCAGTTCGTGATTCACCTCGACCGCGCCGGTCTTGGTGTTGACGACCATCAGTTCGGGGCGGCAGGCCGTTCACGACGAACATCACCTTGTCCAAGCCGATGGGCTGGCAGGTGTGGACTTCCGTGTGATTGGTGCCGGTGCTGTGTCGCAATCGTAGCGCCAGACGCACTTTTTTGTCCGGCGTGATTTCGGCGACGTATTGCATGCGCGTGAAGAGAATGTTGCCGTTGGAAAGCATCCACACGTCGTCGTATTCGTAGCCCGCGCCGGTCGGATAGGTCCAGATCACCTTGCCGTCGTTGACGAGAAACATTTTGGTGTAATTCTCGCCGACGTAAAGCATCGGGTGCTGCGCCAGGCCGTTGCCGGGCAGGCCGGCGGGCGTGATCGCGTTCGTCCATTTGCCGACGCGGGCGACGCGGTTTCGGCAGGGCCCATCGCCGGCACATCGGGGGCGGTGAAACGGTCGAGCAGGGCCATGCACGGCGTCGCCGAAGACAGCGTTGCGGCACCAGGCGTGTGACAGCCGGTTAATGTGGCGGCCAGGCCAATGGCCGAAAAGGCCGCAAGCAGAGAACGAAGTTTTGTCTTCATAATTTGAATGTATCAGGCTGATTTAAACCAAGAGGGATTTTCCGGCCAAGCAAACAGTTTGTAATGCTCCCGCCTGGGCGCAGGACAAAAATCTTCACCATCGTGGTAGGGCAGAGCTGCCGCTCTGCCCTGAATTCTTGGGCGGCGCGGCAGCGCCCATACGCGTCAAGTTAAGGAGGTTCCAGTGTGCGCGAGCAACTGGTAATAATTTTGGCGGTCTTTTCTCTTATCGTAGAAGGCATGGTGCGCCAAAGCGAACTGGAGCCATTGGGAGACGGTGATCCCCAGCACCAGGGCGGAGAACCAAGCAGCGGCTTGTCCGAGAATGTGTCCCAGGCGCAAGAGGCTGACGTGGTCCTCTGCGGCGCAGTGAAGCTCCAGCACATCGCACACTTGGCAAACCAGCGCGCAAAAGAGCAACTTGGTCAGCACGGAGAGTTGGAGCAGGGTGGCCGTGCGGCAGTTGAGTTGGCGCAATCCCAAGTGGCTTTTCCAAGTTTTGAAAATGATTTCAATGCGCCAGCGCAAGCGGTAAACCGCGACCAGGGCCTTGGGTGGCCAGAGGGAGGTGGGCACATTGGTCAGGAATAGGTTCCAACCCATCAAGAACAGATGCTCCTGGCTGGGAGGCGAACGGTGGCGGCGCTGGGCGGCCGCCTTGGCCTTTTGGCGGCGACGGTTGGCCACTTCTTCCGGCACGGGCAGGGCGACCAGACGCACCGGCACGCGCTCCGGCCCCAGCAGGAGCGGGAGATCCAAGCTGGGGCTCAAGCGCAAACGGGCCGACAAAGGGAAAGGCTGGCCGGTCTGCGGATCGTGGAGACCGATGTCGTGGCGATAGCGGGAGAGAAAGAGAATGCCGCGGAGGGTCATTTGGGGCAGGAGCACGGTGAGCAGATAGCCCAAGTCGCGGAGGACCAGGTCCCCGGATTGGGCCACTTCCAGGATGTCCGGGGCGGCGGCTTGATCGTTGCGGGTAAAGCCCGAGAGGGAGAGATGCGCCACCGCGCTGTTTTTGAGATCGCAAATCCACTGGATTTTCAAGCTGGCCCCCTGGCGCCCGTGCTGATTACCGCCGCCGGGAAACAGCGGGGCCAGGTGCGGAGGGACGCTTTCCACCGTGCTGTCCTGCACCAGGACGCGAGCAAAGGAGGACAAGAGCCGGCTGGTGTCCACCGAGTGGGGGAGTTGGCCCAAGGCGGCCGTGATGACGGAGGCCAGAAAGGGTTGGATTTGCGGGGAGAGCCGCTGGCTCAACGCCTGTTTGCTGTAGGTTTTTTGGGCGGCCAAGCCGACGACGCTGGCCGTGCGCTCCAGGGACAGGTTGGTTTCCGGGGCCAGGGCCAGAAGGCCTTTGAGGAAATGGCTCATGGGAATTTTACGTGGGGACCGGGCGAGAAAGCCGGAGCGGCGGGCCAGAGCTTCCGCCGGGATGTCTTGGAGCCTGGCGGCGGCGGCGGGCAGTTGCTGCTGGAGGAGGTGGAAAAAACGATGGGGGTTGGACGGAGGGTTGACATGGGCCATATATATAGTAGAAATACTATATATGAGTAAACCACCAAAAACGACGGGTTGCCAGATCAAAGTGCAAAAGGTGGAACGGCCCACCAATCGTTCCTACTATTTGAATCTGCCGGTGGTTCTAGCCGAGGCTCTGGAGATCACCAAGGGAGAGGAAATGGTCTGGCTGGTCGAGGACAAAAACACCCTGCTGTTGTGTCGAACCCAAGGGAAACCCCCGCGCCGATTGCGGGCCAAGCCTTAGCTTGAC
>CAVYXS010000002.1:0-18543 GCA_963772205.1 uncultured cyanobacterium | reverse complement strand
GATGGCTAAGGGACTTGCAAGTAAAACATACTATTTCTTGTGGGGTAGGCGTCTCGCCATTGGCGTCAAGTTAAGGCTGGATATCCACCCCACAAGATGGGATAATTTATTTGTGGGAAATCCCTAACGTGATAAACTGACGGTAGGTATTCAACACAGAAAAACTTACTGTTTTAGCCTGTTTTGTGCCGATATCAGCAGCCTTTGAGCTTCAGCATAAGCTGTAGTCCCGGTTTTGATAGTTTGTAGCTGATTGATAATCCCTTGAATTGCCGCTTTTAGTTGCCGAGTTTCAGAAGCAGGAGAAGCAATCAAGCGTTGAATTTGCTCATTAGCCTGTTGGAGAGTTGCTTGTGCTTCACTTTCTGCCTTCCTGCGACTTTGGACAATGCCTAAATTAGTTTGATACTCTGCTAGTAACTTTTGCGCTGTAACATAACTTGGATCTTCCGCAGGAATTTTTTCTAGCTGATCAATTGACTTTTGCCATAATTTGGCGATTTGTTCCCACTTATCTGCTGGGTGGGGTGGTTTTTGCGATGCATTGGCTGCAGCTAATGCAAATTGTTTTGCACCCTCAATATAGTTGTCGCTACGAGGATCAACAACTGTTTTAAGTTTTACTTGGTAAGCTGCGAGTAATTTCTGTGCTTCCAGATATTGAGGATTTTCTCTGGGGATTTGATTAAGGCGGTTAATAGCCTGTTCCCACAATCCTGATGCGACTTTGGGTTGTGTTGGTTGAATTTCGTCAGCTTCTAAATTAAATTCTTCAGCAGACTGCAATTAATGTGCCGATACGTGCGTTATCAAAATCACGTTTATAGGCTTTGAGTTTCGTTTGTGAGTTTTCCCCAGCTAATGTTTGTTGAGGAATTTGGTCTAATTGATCTATAGCAGCTTGCCAAGATGCGATCGCTGTTTCTCTATCTTTAATCTCAGTAGCCTGTTCATATTGCTGCTTCGCTACCTTCAGAGACTTTTCGGCTTCAGCTAGCGGTATGAAAGCATTCTGATCTTGAAAAACTATCGCTTCTATCCGCGCTGCTTGGCGACGCGCTGATTCAAACTCATCTAAGGTAAACTTCCAAGTACAACCAAATAAACCACAATAAGCCTGAGGATAGTATCCTAAAAACCAAACTGGTAAATTATCCAGATGCTTTTGTGCCGCTTTGACTTTCTCGCCACCGAGATCAATATCAGCCTGACTAGTAGCTTTATTGACTAACTGGTCTGCTTGCTCTAAATTTTTAATTGCTCCACGATAGTTATAATCCATACTGATGTAACTAGGTAACAGCAGAATTGGCGCTGCTTTGGCTACAGGCCAGCGAATCATCGGATAAGGCAAATTCACTACCCACAGCACTCCCGCAGAAGTCGTCAACAATATAGTTGCCCATTTGATTTTGGTAAATACACCAGGTGCTTTATTCGCTTGTGCAGCTTGCTTGAGAACCTTCTCGCTAAATTGGGGATATGTATCAAAAACGGCATCACGCAGGTCATCTAAACTCGCAGGATAGCCTTTTTCTTTCCGCAGCTTGTCTAATCGCTCAATTACTATTTCCATCTCCATTTTACTAAATTGATCACTACCACTGCATCTTTCAACTTCCGCACGCAAAATTTTCCAGGCTCGTTTATTGAGACGGTACATAGACGTAAAAAGTAACTTCTAATGCTAGTATTCCCACTCTCCCCTAGAAAATTACATGTTGGCAATTGAGTACCACATTTACCCTTTTCGGCTTATCACTCTAGATAATTAAAATTTGCAATATGTATCGCTAATATTAATAAGGTGATCGCAAAATTATAATCATAAAATGTCAACAGCTTTAATTACAGGTGCATCTGGCGGTATTGGTAAAGCCTTTGCCGAAGAACTAGCTGCACAAAAAACTAATCTTGTTCTTGTGGCGCGTTCTCACGATAAACTGCACAAAATAGCTCAAGAACTAGAAAAAAAGTACAAAATTCAAGTAGAAATTATAGTTAAAGACCTCACAGAAGCTAATGCTGCTAGTGATGTATTTGATTTCACAAAAACCAAGGAATTAACAATTGATTTATTAATTAACAACGCTGGTTTTGGCGACTATGGTGACTTTGCTGAATCAGATGGAGAACGGCAAGTCAAGATGGTACAATTAAATATTCTGGCACTAGTAGATTTAACCCATAAATTTCTGCCTCTAATGCGGCAACGTCGTTCAGGGAGCATTATTAATGTATCCTCAATTGCCGCATTTCAACCAATACCATACATTTCAGTCTATGCTGCCAGTAAAGCATTTGTTCTCAGTTTTAGTGAAGCATTGTGGGCAGAAAATCGTAACTATGGAGTTCGCGTTTTAGTAGTGTGTCCAGGACCAACAGAAACCGGCTTTTTTACAGAAGCTAATTTTCCCACATCTTTTACAGGGAAAACAAATAAAATATCTACTCCAAAAGAAGTAGTACATGATGCTCTAATGGCTTTAGAAAAAGGCGATGCCACCGTGGTCAGCGGCAGTTTATTGAGTAAAATAATTACAAATATATCCAGATTTATGCCGCGAGAAACCTTGGTAAATCTGTTGGAAAAACAGTTTAAAGCTTAAAAAAGTTAGGAGTTACACCCGTAGGGAACATTGCCCATAGGTGTCAACTTACAGCAGTTTTCACGTAGTTGAACCACACTCTCAGGGCACAGCAGTGTTCCCTACGGCAAATGTGGTCTATTTACTTGAAAATAGCTGTAAGTTCAAATGCTTACCCGACATACATTGCACCCCACCCGCAACCCCTCCCCTTACAAAGGTAGGTATTTTGTATTTGGTCATTTTTTGCGCGTTTCAGCCAATGCTTAAACCCTGAAACTACCAAACCACCTTAAATAATTGAGAATTTTCTCAACTATTTCGGAGATTCAAAAAAACCTACCCTTGAAAGCAACCCCTCCCCGTATACGGGGAGGGGAGACTTTGACGTAAGTCAAAGGCGGGGTGGGGTAACGCGGATATTGTGAGTAGGAGAGTGAATTCAAAACGAGGTTTTGACAAGGGTTTCGCTTTAAGTTGACACGCATGGGCAATGCCGTGCCCCGGAACCTGGCGATATAATGTAGTCAGCATTTGTTACATATACCTTGTCAAAAGCACCCGATAGCGGTCTTTTTTAGTGACAGCAACTTCCCCAACTTCCAAGCGTCCCTTACTGCGAATAGCGATTAAGTCACCTGTTTTCACTTGGGAACTAGCTTGAGTGACTTCTTTCCAGTTGACGCGGACATCACCAGCATCAATTAAATCAACCATTTTGCTGCGAGACATCCCGAAACCAGCGGAGGCGATCGCATCTAATCTTAAAGACGCCTCTACAGTCGTCAATTCTTTTTTCTTCGGTTCTCGAACTTTTAACTCGCTAAGTTCAATGGGCTGGGTTTTTACAGGAACCGATCGCACTTGGTTGAGATGCAGCTGCAAAAATTCCACCAATTCCGGTGCGACAATCGCCTGGGCGCCCCGTTCCCCTAAGACAATAATATCCCCAGTCTTATCCCGGACAATACCTGTCCCCAGCATTGCGCCTAAAAAGTCGCGGTGAGTTGCGGTATCAAATAAAAAGTTACCAGCAATTTCTAAGACGACAAGGGCGACTTGGGATTGATCCAGGGGAATTTCCGCACGGGCGATCGCCAGTCTTTGGCGTTCAGCTTGCGGATATCCACCCCAGGCCACTAGTTGTACCTCTGTTAACCGACTAAATACCCGTTGAATTTCCGTCAATTCTGGGGGAGACAGAAAATCTGTCAATACAACTTCCCAAGTTTTGATTGCTTGTTCTGCCTGATCAATGACACGAACTACACTATCTCGATTTTCAACACCTTTTAAAAGATCTTCTCTTGGTAACATTCTCAAAAATTCTGAATACTTCAAACAGTTCAGCACAAGTTTTGAGTTTTGATATCATCAGTGAATACTCAACTACTAATGACTAATGACTAATGACTCTGAACTACTGTTTGATTCTAGCGTTATCTGCCATTTCGACATAGGCGCATTCGGATAATCATCTGTATTAAATGTTTCCAAGTGCTGCATACCTAACTTTTCTAAAATCCGAATTGAAGCCGGAATATTTTCTGGACAATGGGCAATAATTTGCTTGAGTTCTGGCTGAGTAAAGGCAAAATTCACCAGTGCTTGCACAGCTTCAAAAGTATATCCTTGGTCGCGATACTTTGGTAATACCTCATAGCCGATTTCCACAGTTCCCTGTTTATCTGGTTTGCCACCAAAGCCCAAATCACCAATTAGGGTATAATCTTCATTATGAATGATCAACCACACACCCCAACCTAGGTGAGATGGATCTTCTGCCAGCATTTGAGCATAGGCTGGAAAAAAATCCAGCACCTGACCATTATACCAATCATCAGGAACCGTTACCCCTAAAAGCTTCTGTACTTGGGATTTATTTTTGGCGACAACGCTTTGTGCTACCTTCAAAGAACAGGGTATCAACTCCAGGCGGGGTGTTGTAATTTGTAATAAATGCTTCATAAGAATTGATTTATCAAGTGAATCGTCAAGCTATCGACTGTGCTTACAGAGTTTAACTCACTAGTTCAGGTTTTGCGCTTCAGTAATTTAGATGTTGTAATTGGTAACAATTTCCCGTGAGTTGTCCGAAATAAAAAATCGTCAATTCCATTATTCAAAATTGCTTAACCTACTCAATTACTCAAATTTATACTTAGCAATTTGTTGGTATTTTTCTATTTGTCTAACTACTTAGTAGTAGGCTGATTTTCCTATATTTGTTGATTTTGGTAATTCACATAAGATATACTAGCGTAGCATAAGGCACAATTTCAAATTTCGTTCCACATAACACACCCGACAAATAGTGAGATTTTTTCCAAATTAAAATCTGATTCCTATATAATCTTTATGGCTAGTATTTAAACTCATTCACTCACTAAAACTTGGTCAGGCGTCAGGCAACGTCGGTAACTTCCTATAAAAGATGAATATTCAACAGCCAAAGATTCTGATTGTTGATGACCATCGCCTACTACTGAATGGCACCATTGGTTTGGTGGGCGATCGCTTTCCCGATGCAGAAATATTCTCAGCGCAAACGGCGCAAGAGGCGATCGCTCAAGTTACTGAGCATTCTCCAGATTTGGTAATTGCCGATTTATCTATACCAGAAGCATCAGGGACAATAGCCCAAGTAGAAAATGGATTGGGCTTACTCAAGCAATTAATGCAAAATTATCCCAACCTCAACTTGATGGTGCAAAGCAGTAATATTAAGGTATTAATTCGCCTGATGCCGGAAATTGATGCCCATCAGGGGGGATTTACAATCGCTGACAAAAGCCTTTCCTTAGAAACATTCTTAACGCGCATGGAGTGGGCTATACAGGGACTCACCCATACCAAGGATTTACACAGCGATTTGGAAGTAAAACCTGAGTGGCTGGAAGTGCTGCGACTGGCTTTTGAAGAGGGTTTGCAAGATAAAGCGATCGCTGTTGCCATGTATAAATCTGAACGCATGGTTCGCCACTACTGGTCAAAAATTCAAGATGTATTAGAGATTTATCCCCAAGAAGGTAAAAACATTCGGGCACTAACGCAAATCCGTGCGCGGGAAAAAGGGTTACTTGACTGAGTTAATTGACTGTGCCATGTCTACCATTTTAGAACCCCAAAGTCTACTAAAACGTCGAGTCATTCTGACAATTTTGAGTCTGGTAATCGTAGCTGCAACTATTGCCACAATTATTCAGCGACTGAACCCCCACAGTCAATGGATTGACCTGATTGTACCTCCCCTGTTTGCAATTACATCTTTAATATTATTAATTCGTCTGTATACAAAACCGGAGACTTTGCCACAAGTAATACATCTGGGTTTACTTGAGGGTGTAATGTTCGTGGTTTTTCCCTGTTGGTTCTTCACCCTACAAGCATTCACTTCCAAGACTACCTTGGTGGGAACTTTGCCCCCCACTACCTCAGCGTTGTTCATGTTGACAACGTTGATGCTGATCCTCCTACGTCCCCAGAGATTGCTGAGGGCAATTATACTCACTTGGATGGCGATCGCTGCCCCGATTTTGACCTATTTAATTCTCAACCCAGTAGAACTACACACCCCACGAGGTCTGGATTTACTCATTTCCCTAGGACCTGTTATGGGAGTACAAAGTGTCCTAATTCTCTTATATAACCGTCTCCAGTCGATGGTAGAACGTTTGTATACTGAACGTCTGCAGTATTATGCTCAAATCATCGAGCGGCAAACCATCCGACAAAAGGCGATGGAAGAAGCTTTCACCCAAATTCATAATGGACCATTACAAACCCTGGCACTCCTCCAACGAGATGTACAACAGGATCTGATACCATCACAAGAACTGTTACAGCGCTTAAATGACCTCAATACTGAAATTCGGGCAGTGGGCGGCAGTCTTACAGATAAAAATTATACAAATAACACGGCAATAAATCTAGAATCACCAACTTCTGAAGACACCCTGCGCCTGGGGGAAGGAACCTGTATTGATCTCAATCTTCCTTTACATAATTTATTACACGAGGTATATTCCCTAACTCTTAAGCGCAACCTGCCCCACTTTCAAACCATTCAAGTTAAAGTGCGGAATTTTGCCCCCATCACCCAACCTTCTCTTACCTTGGAAATGAAGCGAGACTTGTGTTTGTGGCTAGAAGAAGCCCTGTGTAATGTGGGTAAACATGCTCAGGGGGTGACTCGGATTCTGGTGACAGGACAACAACATGAAGGTAAATACATCCTCAAGGTACAGGATAATGGATCGGGGTTGCAGCCAGGACAGGAACAACAAGGTACAAAGCACAGCACCGTTTTAGCAAAAAGGTTGTCCGGAGAATTTCGCCGCGAGTCTTTACCCAAAGGGGGTGTACTGTGCCAACTTTCCTGGTTAGTGGGATAATTGCCGAAAAGTGCAATACCCAATGGTCAAAAATTACAATCTTGTTTGTCAGTAATTATCAATGATTTCGCTTTAATATTCTCCGATACTAAAAACATCAAACACACACAAATTGATTTCCAAAGGGTATCGACTGATGAATATTAAAGTTATTGTTTTGGCTTCTATTATCGGTTTATCTGCACCTGCAATTACAGATATTGCCTTCAATTCTCAAAGTGCTATGGCTATGCCTATAGATACTGTTCGCCCAATTGGGGCTTTTATCGATACAAACCAAGAATGGCTTGTGAAACTGAATTTAGACGAGTTTGGTTTTTATACATATAATGCTCAAAACAAAAAAAATGGTAGTTCCTTAACTTTAAAAGATCCGGAAATTTCTGGCGATAGCAAACGTTATACTTACACTTTTAAAAGCAATAATTACAGATATATTATTGCTTATCAACCTTCAGACAAAAAAACAATTCGCCTGACAGTTGTTAATCCACAAGGAACTACAATCTTAAATAAAATGATGACAAAAGTAGGAAATGATTGGGATGTTTAGAAACAAGTAAGTCGGCGCTAATTTTTCCATCTGTAGCAATGCAATTTGATTTTTTCAAAAATCTCAGTATATGTAGGATGTGTTATTCGGTAGGAATAACACATCCTACTTCTGAAAAACTGAACCGTAAGTAAGTCAGCAAGAAAAAACCAAACTACATTAAGTAATGTTAAGTTTAATTTAATTGGCTTGTAGTAAGCGGCTCTAGCCCTTAAGAGAGGACTAAAGTCCCCACTACAAACCTTGAATTATTCACGCCGTTCTACTTAGTAATGTTTAAGTTAAGCTGATAATCTTGTAATTTGCACATCGTGATTTATTTAAATTATTGTAGTGCGGGCATCCTGCCCGCGTCGAGGTTGCAACTTAAAAGCGCGACAGCTTAATACTGTTAACTTGAACGGAGGGTGCGGTTTTAGGAAGATTGTACCTTTTTTAAATAGGTAACTGATCTATGGTACAGGGGTTGGTGGTGTATGGGACAATGGGACTAATTCTCAAAATTCTGTATTTATATTTACATCTGTGGCGGCAAAAACGTTTGCTAGAACAAAAACTCCAGGCTAAACAAGAGTTAATGGAACAAGCATTCACTTCAATTCATAATGGTCCTGTGCAAACCTTGGCATTCATTATGAGAGAGGTTGAGATTCATGAAGTATCCCAACGGGTGTTACTGGAGTATTTGCGTGAAGTTTACCAGGATGTTCAACTAGGGGTTCAAAATCTCAACTCCAGACATTAACGGCTAAGAGTTCGCCTCTCGGCTACACACTAGTTGTGTCAGCATAACCTTGAAGATTTTCTGGCTCAAACTGACGTAAGATGCGGGTTGCTTGACGAGTAAGCGTTTCCGAACCCTGAACCACAATTAAGTATTTACCTGCATCCAAACGATTCCGGTAGGGTAAAGCATCACCACTCCCCTCCAATAAACCGACTCCACCACCGACAAATACAGCACCCATAGCACCACTACCAGCGCCCAGTAGTCCCCCAATAATATGATTCCCAATTTCACCAGCCCAGCCAAAGGTGTTCAAACCAGTAATTAGGCTGAAAGTAAAACCAGCAAAAAAACCAAACGGTACTAGCCAGTATGTCATCAGGCGTGCTTGCTTTTTTGCTTGGTCTTTGGGGTCAATTAAGCCAAATTCGTCAGCTGTTTTGTATCCTTTACCTAGGATAGTATTTTTGATGCCTTCTTTTTCTAAGGCTAAGTTAGCAGATTCAGCTTGGATACGGTCTGATAATACGGCAATAAGGTAGTTCATTGATGTTCTGAGGAGTTGTCTGATAGAAGTTTTGCTTTAACTAACAGCGTATCAGTGCTGGTCAACCGCTCGGAGAAATCTAGATAAAGCTGCCCAAAGATAGCTAAGAAACAATCAATGCTAAATTCAAGATTTTTAGCTTCGCTAAATTCAAAATTTTTAGCTTCTACCCCTATTGTGCCATATTTTCAGAGCGATAATTATTTTAAAGAATCTAATGGCGCACAAAAATTGTTCACGCCTTGCTTGAAGACATAAATTAAAACTGGTGTGGCCAAAATCTTCGGAAACGCCGGCATTGTATAGAGGTGTGCCATCATTTTCTCAATTGAGCCATTAGACAAGTCTTGGCGAAAATCTTCTTCGCAAATCACAGCCCGCCACTTTCTAGCCAAAGCGTCTAACCACTCTGAATTTGCTCTTTCTGGTTCTTGTCCAGCCTTAATGGCTAAAGTCATCGCCGCATCTTCTAAATCTCCCTCACAGTCCTCAATCAAGTCTAGTGCTTCCATTGCTCTGGGATCATCTGCCAATTGAGAGCGAAACTGTGCAATTTCTTGCGATGTCACTGTAGTCATGAGTATTCTACCAACTAAAGCTTTAAATATTCAGTTATGTTATGCCAATTTTGAGTGATTATGCTTCAATGCATTGCAGTTAAGGTTAAAATTCTTCTTCAATAAACGGGTAGGGGCACAGCATTGCTGTGCCCCTAGGAGGATCTGTGATTTAATTAACTAATGACTAAATTAACGGAATGCCTTAGTTGTAATAGCCCGTTGTAAATTAGCCAAAGCGCGGTTGTAATCCAAAATTGCCTGGACGCGATTACCTTCGGCTGTTGTCAGGTCATTTTCAGAGCTAATTACATCAGTTTGAGTACCGACACCAGCTTGGAAGCGCAAACGGGCTAAACGCAGAGCCTCCTTGGCTTGTTCCAGAGCAGTACTAGCAGTGTTAACATTCTGCAAATTAGATTGCTGGGTAAAAAAGGCTTGTTCTACCTGAAAGCGGATTTGGTTACGTTGTTCAGCAAAGTTGGTTTCTGCGATCGCAATATTTGCTTTCTGTTGAGCCGCTTTTGCTCTTGCTGCTCCCCCATCAAACAAATTTAAACTTGCTTGGATTCCGACTGAATAACCATCAGCAACGCTGACAGAATCGTTAAACTGGTCTAGAAGGTTATAGCTAGCAACCAAGCTAACTTGGGGCCTAGGGACGCCAACGCTTGTCGTCGCTGTTGCTCACTAATGTTGCGTTGCGCCAACTGTTGTTGCAGTTCTTGACGGTTTTGATAGGCTAGTACAATACTTTGCTCCAATGACTGGTTCCAAAGACCGGCTAATTTTACAGGGTCTGCTGTACTGATATTCACAGACTGTGGTACATTCAACGTAGTCGCTAATTGACGACGGGCTACTTGCTGCTGGGAAATAGCATTAGTCAAGGTTTGGGCAGAGTTAGCTAAATTTACCTGAGACCGTAGGACATCAAATCGCGTGCCCACCCCAGCCCGCTCTAAAGCTTCTGCATCTCGCAAACTAGCCTCGGCATTTTTCACAGCCGATTGGGTAATACGTATTTGTTCATCAGCTTGTTGCAAGTTGTAGTACTGAGTAGCTACACTTAGGCGAATGTCTTCTAACTTACTCTCAGCCGCTAATTCATTAAAGCGTACCTGTTCCTCAGCCGCTCCAATCGCCGCTAGTCGGCTTCCAGAAGTGTAGAGGTTATATGTCAGTTGTGCCGTACCGGAAAAAAGCGTATTGGCTTGAGCTGGCGGGACTGGTGTTTGAAGTGCCGCAGGTAGTTGATTTTGTTGTTGCTGTTCTATTTTTGCTGTCAACGTATCTGAAGCACTGCGTTGGCGAGTAATACTAGTATTAATATCAAAAGTGGGCAACAAAGCAGCTTGTGCTGCCTTTAAAGCGGCTTGACTACCTTGTAGATTTAATAATGCTACCTGTAGATCATGGTTATTACGCTTTGCTACCTCCAAAGCCTGTGCTAACGTAATTGCCTGATTTCCTTGTAGCTTTACTTCTTCAGGTTTCGTCGGATATTGCAGCGGATTAGGGTTGGGTTTGAGGTTATCAAGAACTTTCCCCGTATCAGTAGGCGCCGGACTCACGATTGGTGGTGTAGCAGGTGTTGGTACGTTACCTGTTGGCGCCGGACTTATATTTGATGGCGTTGTGGCAGGTGCAGGATTCACCTTTGATGGCGTCGTCGCAGGTGTTGGTACGACACCTGCGGGGGCAAAGTTTACGCTTGGTTGGGTAGTCGGGGGATTACTCTGCGCCACCTGCTCCCTAGGAGCAACTTTTTGGAAACAAGTTGTAGAAGACACGAGTAAAGCCGCCGAGGGGCTAGTTTTGCTCTTTTCCTCTTCTTGTGGACAATTGGACATTTCCAACAGCCTTGCTGTTCCTGTACCGGAAACAACAGTTTGTACAACTGGCTGTTGCGAAGAAGATGGTGGTAAGGTTTCTGGCTGAACAGAATTGGGTGTTGAGCTAAAAGTAGGAACAAATATTTGCTGTGATTTTTCCTCAACACTTTTGAGGTTAGTCTGTTTTAAGTTGTTTTCCGCACTATTAGGATTCTGATCTAGTTGTTGTGCAGAATTTGAGCTAGGTGTCAAACTCAATAATTGACCTTGATCTTTGCTGGATATTAAAACCCTTCTGTGACTAGTAAGTCCTGTTTCCATCACCGGAATATTCTGATGAATTACAGGCTTTAATGAATATTTTGTCCAACTAGGAACAGTTACGCGATCGCTAAAATTATTGCTTACAGTCTGATTCGGCTGCGTGTCTATCATATCCGCAGCCAAGCTTCTGTCATAGGTAGAACTGACTACACTAGGAGAAGACGCGAACTCTACCCCATTGACTTTTACAGTACCAGCCCAAGCAGGCTGGGTTGTCAATACCGCTGCTGTCACACTAGGCAAAAAGCTATGGAATAATTGCTGTCCGTTCACCGCATCCCCTCACACAAGAATCTATCTGGCGGTAGAAAACTTTTCTCACCACAAAAATATAGCACAAGACCAAATTTAGAAAAGAATATAGTAGGACACTAAATCTAAGAGTCGGAACCCTGTTTGTCTTCAAAACGTCTGACGATGCGAGAAAGTTCCGCCTTTTCATCAATACTAACGCGGGTTGGCGAGCCGCTCACAATTCTTTCGTAATTACAGAATGAATCTTTAATGTCAGATCCATCGGCGGTTATATTGTACTCGCGAATTCCTTTATCATGCCAAGATCCGCGCATTTTAAATACATTGATTGCCCGCGACATTTCGCCGCGAATTTCTACATATTGCAACATCAGAATTGTGTCGGTAATTGTGGAAATATGAGAGTCGGTAATGGAATGTGATCCCATAAATTGGTCGGTTGTGTTGGTAAAAAATCCCGTAATTTCTTCTTGTTTAGCGTAACCTGTCACACCAATGACAAACTGTCGGAATGCATTATTGCTCACACCTCTAGCTAGGGCTGACAGGGAGTCAATAGCAATCCGGGCTGGCTTAAACAGGGCAATTTCGGTTTTAATAATTTGCAAGTGGTCTTCTAAACCAGTTGATTCGGGATAAGTACATATTATTTTGAGTAAACCTTGACGTTCTAGCTCCTCAAAGTCAATTCCCCAAGAAGAGGCGTTGCGCGACAATTGGGCACGGGACTCTTCATAAGCAAATAATATCGCCTGTTCGCCATTGAGGCAGCCATCTTGAATAAATTTGCTGACTAATAAGGTTTTACCAGTACCAGTAGCTCCTGTTGTCAAAATAATCGAATCTTTAAAGAATCCACCGCCACACATTTCATCTAAGGTTTTCACCCCAGAGGATACCCGCACATTAGAAGACCTTTGAGTCAAGCGCATAGCCCCTAATGGGAAAATGTTGATTCCTTCATTGGTAATTGTAAAAGGATATTCACCCTTCATATGAGTTGTTCCGCGCAATTTGAGAATTTCAATGGTGCGCCGGCGGCGTTCTCCTTCTAAAACGTTGCGAGATATTACCACATTGTCAGAAACAAATTCTTCAACCCCAAAAGAAGCCACAGGGCCATATTCTTCGCTGCGTTCGGTCGTAATTACAGTGGTGACATTTAGTTGCTTGAGACGTGCTACGACGCGAAAAATCTCCCGCCGCACTACGCCAACTGCTTCATACTGCTGAAATACAGCCGTGATGGAGTCAATAGAAACTCTTTTAGCCTTGTATTTACGGATGGCATATTGTAACCGCTCAATCAGTGCTGAAAGGTCAAAGTTACCGACAATATCTTGTCCTTCAGGATCAGGGGATGCGTCCAGAATAAATAATTTGCCTTCGTCGATTAAGCGTGGCAAATTCCAGCCAAAAATATGGGCATTTTTAATAATGTCGCTGGGGGATTCTTCAAAGGTAACAAATACTCCTGCTTCATCAAAGTAGGTAATACCGTTATAGAGAAACTGAAGAGATAATAAAGTTTTTCCGGTTCCAGATGTGCCACTGACTAAGGTTGTTCTTCCAGCAGGTAAACCACCATGACTAATATCGTCAAAGCCCTCTATCATTGTCCGAATTTTTTCTACACCCCCAATTAACGGTGTTTTGTTTTGCTCTTGCTCTTTTTCATTCATTGTTTGCTAAAAATTATGACTTAACCCAGTCTCTCTATGACTAATGTTTAAATTTTGACCCATAACTACTTGAAAAAGAAGCAGGGGGGCAGGGAGCACTTAGCTGGGGAGAAGGAACAGAAAGGGGGATTCAACCCCACCTGTTGCGCCACTTTCCCGCAGGGTACGAGAACCACTTGTAAGAAGTGCGGGACGTAAGAACATGTTCCGCTCCGCTCCACGGCAGGAGTCAGGGGTCATTTCCCCCCGCTCCCAGCAAAGTGCCCCCTGCCTCTTCGTTGATGTTACAAGTCCACATTTTCATCTGTCGAATCAATCAAAAATACCAAATCAAAAATTTTATGACAGGGCGAGATACGCACGAGCGGTCACGTCGTTCCGCTGTTCGATCTCCAGCTCGGCATGGATCAATACGCGACCGGCCTGGAGAATATCTGGATGCGCGGCAAGATGCTCGGCCTCAGCGCCCGGCAAATCCAGGATTCGCTCGACGACATCGCGGATTTCACCGAGCTCGGCGATTATCTGTACGTGCCGATCCGCGCCTATTCGACGGGCATGATGGTACGCCTCGCCTTTGCCATCTCCACCGCCATCACTCCGGAAATCCTCATTCTCGACGAAATGATCGGAGCCGGCGACGCGGCGTTCATCGCCCGCGCCGACCTTCGGCTGAAAAATTTCATCGAAAAGACGGGGATTCTCGTGGTCGCCAGTCACAGCAATTCGATGCTGCGGGAGTGGTGCAACAAGGGAATACTGCTCGAGCGCGGCAAGCTTCTCGCCTTTGGCCCGATCAAGGAGGTCACGGCTCAGTATGAGCGGGCGACCGGAACTGAGTCAAAAAGCGAACGGTATCCATCTCTCGCCGGTACGACTACCTAGAATTGCGCTGTATATTCTGTTAGGCTTGAATATGGGGTCAGGGTTCGCCGACGATATTATCGAGACCAACTCCTTCAACCATAGGCCGAAAAATACAATTGGCGGTTGAGCGTCGCAATCGCAAGGCGTTGGCTTGATCCTGGGGCGAACTTGATTAGCACCGAGAGCGACAGGGTGGTGACGCAGGGCCAGTGCCCCCGCGTCTCCGTCGTCATGCCGTTCAAGAATCGCGCCGATCTGATCGGCGAAACGATCGACAGCGTTTTGTCGCAGACTTGGACCGATTTCGAGCTGATCTGCATCTCCGATGGATCGACGGACGAAAGCGATGAAATCGTCAGAGGTTATGCGGCCAAGGATGCGCGGGTCAGTCTTGTCTCAAACGAGAATAAGCCCGGCGTTGCGGGCGCAGCCAACACCGGATTGGCTCATGCGCGCGGTGAGTTTGTCGCCCGCATCGATTCCGACGATATCATGCTGCAGAATCGTATCGCGGTCCAAGTGCGGTTCATGGACGAGCACCCCGAGGTCGCGGTCTGTGGAAGTTGGGTGCAAACATTCGGCGAAGTAGACGGTACCATCTGGCGGCTTCCGGTCTCTCATGAAGAGATCTGCGTGTGGATGCTTTTCCATGGCGCGCTCGCTCACCCCGCCGTCATCATTCGTCGGCAACGTTTCGAGGAAATCGGACTGCGCTACGATGGAAACTTTGCAGCGGAGGATTACGAGCTGTGGACGAGGGCCGCGCGCAAGGTCCGGCTGGCGAACGTTCCGCGCATCCTGCTGCGCTATCGGATACATCCAACAGCTGTGACGACAACGTACCACGATCGACTGATGGCAAGCGTTCGGCGCGTCCACCAGCGCCAGCTTCGCGAACTCGGCTTGACGGCGTCCGCTGACGAACTCGATCTGCATTGGCGTATTTCGGAATACCAGTTCGAAAAGACGCCAGAATTCAAGAACCGTGCGGCCGAATGGTTCGAGAAGCTCAAGGCGGCAAACGCCGCCACTGGAATTTTCGACCGCGATCAATTGGCGCGCTTTCTGTCGGCAAAGCTCGGCGAAATCAGCGCGGCTATGCCGGTTCCGGCGACGGCTGGCACGGTGCCACCGCCGCCCAAGAGGCGGTTGGCGACCCTGCGCCGGGCGTTGAAGGCCATCCTCCCACCGATCGTGACCGCGGGGCTGGTTCGGTCGATCATCACCCTGAACCACATTGTTCGCCGTGCCTCGGTTTGCCTGCGCGATCGCTCGCTGTGGGTGCGGGCAGCAGTGGCACTGACACCGCCGATTCTTTTGCCATTGGTCCGGCGCGGCTATCGAATGGGAAAAGCAGTCTTGCAGCGGGCGACCGGGCGGGCGTTGCAGCATCATCTCCCTGAGCGATACAAGATTGGAATGGCGATCCTGATCCATGAGCGGCCGCGATACCTGGAAATCTGCCTCGATACGCTGTTCCAGACCAACTTGCATGATTACGACATCACATTCCTGCTCATTGACGACGGCTCGCAGGATCCGCGAGTCAAAGAATTGATGGAGAGGCCGCGCGATCCGAAATACAAGATCGTGCGCAAGTATATGCCGAAAGGGCCAAATAATGCGGGCGCCGCAATCAATCGGGCGATCCGCACGTTGCAAGCGATGGGCCCTTTTGATGTCATAGGTTGGTCGGACCCTGACGCGCTTTATCATCCAGAGTGGCTTGATCAGATGTTGAAGATTTGCATGTGGGCAAAGGCGCACCATCAGGGTCATTCACTCGGTCCGTTTTGTTGTTTTAACTCGAGTGATGTGTCGCATGTTGTTTTCGGAAGCTATGAGAGCCCTTACGGCACCTATGTCGTCAAACGACAAATGGGCATGTTGAATTATTTTTATTTAGCTAAAGATCTTGATCGGCTTGGCTTGTTCGAGGAACACAAGGACGACGAAATCGCGATGACGGCGAAGTTCGACCGCCTCGGCGTCAGAAACTTTTCCACCGCGACGAGTTATGTCGAGCACATCGGACAGGACTCGCTACTGAATCAATGGCGGCCGGTGCCGGTCCGGCGCGCGGTTTATGGCCTCAATCTTGCTCCGGCGGGATGGCCGCGGCAGCTCGAAACGGCGGAAACGCTCGGCTACTATCGCGAGGTGAAAGGCAGCAGGACGGTCGGCGCCGACATCTGGAGCGATGTGCCGCTCGATATCGTCTTTGTCGCCGCCGACCAGGATCTCGACGTGCTGCCGCTCGCCGTCGAAGGCGTGCGCCGCAACCTTCGCCATCCGATCAAGGACATTACCATCGTGGCGCCGGCAGAGAGCCGAATAAAAACACTCGCCCAGGAGATCGGCTGCCGCTTTGTCTGCGAGGACGACGTGATTCCGCTGCGCAAGCGGGACATAAAATACACGGTGAGCGGCGTGGACCGTTCCGGCTGGCTGCTGCAGCAGTTTCTCAAGCTCAGCGCGGATGCATTCGTCGGCACCGATCGATATTTGGTGGTCGATGCCGATACGGTCCTGATTAAACCACAGATATTCATCGCCGGCGGTTCGGACCTCCTGCTGCATTCAAATGGTCTAGAATACCATCATCCCTATTTTTCGGCATACGAGCTTCTGGTCAATCTGCAAGTTAAAACCAGGGTGAGCGCGGTCGCGCACCAGATGCTGTTCAACCGGTCGCGTTTGGCGAGCTTGAAATCGAGGATAGAGCAGGTCGGGAATGCGCCTTGGTACATGTCTATTATCAACGCCGCCGACCTCACCGAAGCTTCTTGCTTCTCCGAATACGAGACCTATGGGCAATGGTGCATCGCCAACTATCCGGAAACGACGCATCGCGAATTTGCCTTCAACAAGTCGCTGTCTCGAAGTCTGATGTCGCCCATCGATGTCATCATGCAGCAGTATGCGCGCGACTATAGATCTGTATCGTTTCACTGGTACTACAAAAACACGTCTTGAAACCCCGTCGACAACTACGCCGATCTTCCCTTGCTGACCTTTGCAGATCATGGAGTTGCGATCGACCCGCATCGGAGGCTTCGCAGGGAAGCAATCCGGCTGGGGCCAGCTACTTAGCCTCCGCGTCAGTTCAATAGCTCACTCACATTACGCCTGAGCTCGTCTGCATCGTGAATTTTGCTAAGGGCGCCGATGCCGGTCATCGGATCAAAGCGATAATACAAGAGTGCACTTATCTTTTCTTTCCACCAGCCGTCGAGAATAATCTCGTCGTCCGAAACTTTGATATTATGACTGCGGTCCATATCCTTGTTCACGACGGCCCCGCTTTTAATAAAGGAATTGCTTTTCAGAGATAACGCATCGCCGAAATCCCAGGGCTGGCTAAAAACGATTTCGTTGTTGTAATTGGCCTTAAGAAGATATGGAACGTCGCCGATGACGACTTGACCGGCCTCAACACCGTTAGCGTGCGCTTGAGCGATGACGTCACCGAGTATCCGATTTTGCTCTTTCCATGACTCGAGGTAATTGTCACGTTGCAGACAGAAGGAATGCAGGACAATTCCGCAAAAGAGAAATAGTACAAGGCGGGGGAGCTGCCTTTCCTTGGTCCAGTATTGCAAATAGTCGAAAGAACAAGCAAGAAATAATGCGGCGGACAGCCAGCTCGACGACATGCCGCGGCTGTCATATCCGCCTATTTGCGCATCGGACCCATTGAGAAAATAAAGGGAAGCGCTCGAAAAAAAAGTCAGTGCCGCAACCGCCAAAAACAACGCGGAGCCCGGGTGCGGCTTTGCCTGTGGCGGTTTCTTGAAAAGAACCGCCAGTGCAAGCCACAAAAACACCAGCGGAAAGACAAATGACACCGCCGGAGCGCGGCGCAAAGAAGTCAGCAGAAGACGGAAAGTATCTATAGAGACTGCATGAAACCACGTCGAAGCTGCAAATATCGCATGGTGAATGTCGCCGAGGTTGAGGCGGGAATAAACTGTCATGTAACGGGGGGCAATGAGCTTTTGCCAAACAAACACCGACGCCAGTACCAGCAGTACCGGCAATACAAAGTGCAGCAGATAACGCTCGGCGCGTTTCAGTAAGCTTGTCGACCTGTCCAACTCTTCCGGCGCGACGAGGGGAAGAAACAGAGTCAAGGTTGTCAGCGGCAAAATGATCTCATAAGTCAAGAAACCGTAGAGCAAGCAGAGATAGGTTGCAAAGGAGCTATCGCCGAA
>CAVYXS010000001.1:0-20801 GCA_963772205.1 uncultured cyanobacterium | reverse complement strand
AACGGTCGGGCGCAATTCTATGCGTTGATTGTCTTTGGGGCTGTTTTAGGTTTAGTGATTGTCTTTGGTGTTACCTGATTTTAATCGGGGTGGGCAGGTGTCCGCCCCTACATTATTTCTTGATTTCCTAGTTTGGTTGCCAGATGCCCGGATTACGGAAGAATTTATTTTATCGATTACTGTTATTAACTTTTATTTATAGAACATCCAAACTCTCTTCTTGAGCTAGTGACAAATTAGTTTTAAGCATGAGTTTCGAGTTATCAAATATTATTAGTTTTTGCTCACAAATCTGACTTACTAACTCCTACTTTGGCATCCTCACACAGTCATCTGTAATGAACTCACTGGGATTAGTTACACAGGGAGGTAAACCAGGAGCCACTACAGGTAAATCTTTTGTTTCTCGTTCTGCCACTGCTTTATTTAACTCTAATAAAAACTGTAATGGATCTTCTTTAGCTTTCATCCCATAAGCTTTACGCACTGCTGTATCAAGTTCCACCTGGGCTTGGCGGAGGGGGTTGTCTCCTGGTAATTCTAAAGTGCGATAAAGTTCGCGCAAACTCCATCTTCATAAATTTTCATAGTTCATTGGTTTTGCAAGTCCTTCTGCAATCTCTCTTTTAGCAGATTGGGCAGATGCAATCAGTTGTTGTTGAGTTTTGTTAAATGATTTATTCCATTTCAATTCATCTTGCAAATCTTCCAGGTACTCTTGGAGATGTTCTGCAACTCTTTCTTGCACATCTTCAGGTAAAGATTCCATCATCTTAATTACAGTAGCGATCGCTGGAGATGACATAATCGAATTTCCCTTATCAACTTTCCCTGTCTATTTTACTAAAAAAAACTCAATCAAATCGCCTACTGTAGTCCCAAAGCTCCGAAACAAGGAAAGTTTGTCCTGCTGCAGCTTGTCGTATGGACTCTTGCAAATCGGCTAATATTTGTGCTTTTGGCTCTTGTTCATCAATCCAAGCTAAACCACTGGCGTTATCAGAATTTATGAAACTCATAAGCTGTTGCCAAAGTTCTACAGGAACGAGTACATCTGTTGTTTCTCCATCTGCGTTGGTGACATAACGAATCAGACTGGCAATTTTTGCGATTATCATAGTATTATCTCTCCTGTGATGCTTTTTTGTACCGGATCGCTTTTTTCAACAACCACCAAGTAGCATCTTGTATTTTTAAGGATGGGTTGGGCTAGGCGTAGACGCACAGCGGCTTGTCGTAGACATCGCATCTCTAGAATTCTAGTTTAGCGGCTTTTTTCGGGTAAATTTTTGACTTAGAGTATCCTAACCCACATTCCGCACCCCCAAGTGTCAAAAGAAACTCCCAAGAGAAAAAATGGGGGATTGCCAATTTTATTAAATCAACCTAACAATGAAGCCCAAACCGCGAAAAAGCTGCTAGTTAATAACTAGTGACTTTTTGCCAAACATGATTTTGATAGCAGACAAATTGTGATGAATACAGCTAATTTTCCGTGGCTGACGACGATTATTCTGTTACCGATAGCCGCGTCGCTACTGCTTCCCATCATCCCTGATAAAGAAGGTAAAACAGTGCGCTGGTACTCCCTGATCGTAGGGCTAGTTGATTTCGCACTAATTGTTTATGCTTTTTATACTGGGTATGATTTCTCCAATCCAGATTTGCAGTTGGTGGAGAGTTACCCCTGGGTACCCCAATTGGGTTTGAATTGGTCAGTTGGGGTAGATGGCTTGTCTATGCCCCTAGTTATTTTGACTGGATTCATTACCACGCTAGCGATTTTAGCAGCTTGGCCTGTTACCTTCAAGCCTAAGCTATTTTATTTCTTGATTTTGGCGATGTATGGCGGTCAAATCGCCGTATTTGCCGTCCAGGATATGCTGTTATTTTTCCTGGTGTGGGAACTGGAATTGGTGCCGATATACTTTCTGCTGTCAATTTGGGGAGGTAAAAAACGGCAATATGCAGCGACCAAGTTTATTTTATACACTGCAGGCGGGTCACTGTTTATTTTGCTGTCTGCCCTGACAATGGGATTTTATGGTGATACGGTGACGTTCGATATGCGAGAACTGGCTCTTAAGAACTTCGCCCTCAATTTCCAACTGGCTCTATATGCAGGGTTTTTAATAGCCTACGCTGTCAAATTACCAATTATTCCCTTGCATACCTGGCTACCAGATGCCCACGGTGAAGCTACAGCCCCTGTACACATGTTACTTGCAGGTATTCTGCTGAAAATGGGCGGTTATGCCTTAATTCGGATGAATGCCCAAATGCTCCCCGATGCCCACGCTTATTTTGCGCCAGTATTAGTGGTTTTGGGGGTAGTTAATATTATCTACGCTGCCTTGACATCCTTTGCCCAGAGGAACCTGAAGCGGAAAATTGCTTATTCTTCAATTTCCCACATGGGCTTTGTGATGATTGGTATTGCCTCTTTCACCGATTTGGGATTGAGTGGGGCGGTGTTGCAAATGGTATCCCACGGATTAATTGGGGCGAGTTTGTTCTTCCTTGTAGGTGCCACTTATGATCGGACACACACCCTGATGTTAGATGAAATGGGCGGTGTCGCTAAGAAAATGCCGAAGATTTTCGCTATGTTCACCGCCTGTTCGATGGCTTCTTTGGCATTACCAGGAATGAGCGGTTTTGTGGCAGAATTGATGGTATTTGTGGGCTTTGCGACTAGCGATGCGTATAACTCCACATTTAAAGTCATCGTGGTGATTTTGATGGCAGTTGGGGTGATTTTAACGCCAATTTATCTGCTGTCCATGTTACGAGAAATTTTCTACGGTCAAGAAAACGAAGAATTAGTTTCTCACCAAGCTTTAATAGATGCTGAACCTCGTGAAGTATTTATTATCGCTTGTTTGTTGGTGCCAATTATTGGGATTGGTTTCTATCCTAAATTGCTGACTCAGATGTACGACGCTACAACAGTGCAGTTAACGGCGCGGTTGCGTGATTCAGTGCCGACTTTAGCACAGCAACAAGAAGCACCGAAGGTTTCCTTGAGTGCGCCAACAATTGGTAATTAGTAATGATTGATACGTCAAATTAATTCTTGTTTTGAGGGTGGGTTTTGTGCCTGCCCTTTTTTTTAGGCAAAACCTATCCAGTATTGATATATTTCCTAGAATCAATGTAGAATTCAGATATGGCAAAATTACTTATGTTAAATTACAATCCCCTCCATTGTTTGCCATCTTCCGAAGAGCTACCCGATTCTGATGAAACCCCTGTGGATAATCAACTACAACATCTGATCCCTGCTCTTTTAGAAACTACACTGGCTTTGGTATGGTCAGACCGTTGGGATTACTTCTTTGGCGTTGATATGGGTATTTACTATAGCCCTGATCAATCGCCCATTGTGCCTAATGGGTTTCTTAGCTTAGGTGTGAAGCGGTTTATTGATGAAGATTTGCGTCTGAGTTATGTGCTGTGGGAAGAAAACCAGTTGCCAATTTTGGCACTAGAAGTTGTTTCCCAAACATATCACGGAGAATATAGCACAAAAAAAGAATTATATGCCAAAGAATTAGGAATTTTATACTACGTTGTCTATAGTCCCAATCGTCGTAAAAAGCCTCCTCTGGAGGTGTATCAGCTAGTAGATGGGGAATATATCCTGATGAGTGGAAATCCTGTTTGGCTACCAGAGATTGGTTTGGGAATTGGGCGAGAACGAGGAATTTATCAAGGTATAGGGCGGGAGTGGCTATTTTGGTATGACGAAGACGGACAAAGGTTGTTGACGCCAGAAGAACGCATTCGCGAAGCAGAAGAAACCACTCGATTTGAAGAACAGCAGCGGGTAGCAGCAGAACAGCGGGCGCAATTATTGGCGGAAAGGTTAAAGGCTTTGGGTGTTGATCCGGAAACTTTGGCTTAGGGGCAATCGCTCAATCAACTATTTTTCAGGTTCAACCTCTTCTCGCTGACTGGCTACTTCCAACCAACCTTGAATCGCATCTTGCAACATCTCCAACAGATGTTCGTAGCTGTCTCCCCATGTGTGACATCCAGGGTTAGCAGGTACAGAACCACACCAAACACCATCTTCTTGCCAGATAACTGCTTTAATTTTCATTTTGATGCTGTGTGAATTTAATAAAGTGTCAAAACTCCTAAACTTGGATCTTGAGCAAAAGCTTGGATATCTTCTAAATGCGATCGCAAAATTTCTGCAATCTGGTTAGTTTAACAATTACCGCGACGAATCCAAATCACTTTGGGAGGAAATCCTCGCAAAATGCTCAATTCATTAAAATCAGCATCTCTTGTGACAACAATAAATCCACCTTGTAGCGCATATTCCCACACACTGCGATCATCTGCTTGATCCAAACCTAGGAGAAAGAGATGCTGCGAGTCTGGATAAATATCAGCAAGTTCCTTTACTAACCGAGGTGAGAGGTTATGGTCAAACAGTAACTTTATGCTGGCATTGTCAGCGTTTGCCCTTCTCTATCGGCTGCATAGCTTAGACAAGCTAAAATATCCTCTTTTGTTAAATAAGGAAAATCATTCAGCACTTCCTCGTATGACATTCCAGAGGCTAGATATGATAAAACATCATACACTGTAATTCTCATTCCGCGAATACAAGGCTTACCACCTCGTTTCCCTGGTTCAATCGTAATAATATTTTGGTAATTTACGCTCATTTTCACTTTGCCTAATTGTTGTGTGTAGGCGATCGCCTATAACTGAGAGAGTAGCTGATCGTAATCTGTATGGATACCAATCCAAAACCATACAATCCCGTTTTCGTTTCGCACACCAACAGCGCGATAACTTTTGCTCACACGGGCAGAATATATAGGTAGGGTAGGATGCACTTGCTTAAAACGAAGGCTAGGATGCCAAGGATCTTGCTTAAACTGTTGATAGGCTTCGCGTGCCTGTTGCTGAACCTGTTTGGGAAGATTAGCAAATGCCTTGCGAAATTGAGCGGTTGTTCTAGATTTCACAGGCTTTGGGGATCTAACTCTTGGGTTTCTCCTGCTTGATCTTCAGCCAAAACTTGCTGCTGCGAGTTTAGCAAGCGTATCATGAGATTTTGCAAATGCTCTGTCCCAACGGGCTTCATCTTCAAGTTCTTCCAGGATGAGCGCAGCAATTGCATCTTGCTCAGTCTCAGGAAGCTGTTTTACTCGTGCGATCGCTTGTTCAAGTAGCTCGGTCATAGCCGTTACGCTGCTGTAAATAAGACCTGCTAACTATTGTACCGTTCTGGTATGGTTCCAAGGTTTGGGTATTTTTTAGCGTAGACGTGGAGGAGGTATGGCTCTTGGTTCTCTGGTGTTAGGTGGTATTACCGTTGGACCTGCTATGTTAATTGGAGGCTTTGTGCTTGCTGGTGAAGGAGAGAAAGCTTTAACCAAAGCGCGGGAGTACGAAGCTGAAGTCAACATTGCAATCGCTAAAATTGAAACAGCAAAAGACTTTATGCAACAAGTAAAACGGCGAATTACCGAGTTAATGAATTTGCTTGAATCTCTCAACAACCTTGCTGTTATGGTATTAAACGAACTGGAATCATTGCCATCATTTAACAAAAACAGAGATACTACTAAGTTTCAACAGGTAGCACTTGTGGTAAAAGCTCTTGCAGAAATCATGAAAACTCCTGTTTTAGATAGTGAAGGGCAGTTGAATCCTGTTACTGCGAGTATCCAAGCTAAGTATCGCACTCTGGGAGGCAATTAGGAATGTCGGTAAAGAAAGTTGCCACAGAACTAGTCAATGAATTTGTCAACCCTGCTGAATCACTACAGCAAATGGTTTCGGCTTACTATGATTACAAAGTAATTGCCGAGCAAGAACAGACAAAGCGAAGAGAGATTGATGCTTGGGAAAAAGAAGCCATTACTAAAATTAACACTCAGCGAGACTTGCTGATGGCATATCTGGATCAATCTTTTGATGAACGTGCAGAAAACTTTCGGGCTTTGTTTGCTGTAGTTGATAGTGCCATCGCATCTGGCAATAATGAGCAACTAGGACTTACCTTAAATTCAATCACAGAAATTGCTAAATCCAGCCCATTCAAAGAGCTTGCTAACTTAAATACTGTCCGTGCTGCGCTAGATGATCCAAACCACGAATGGACATTTTAATTTTAGGCGTTGCATAATTGCGAGATGACTGTGAAGAGTTGGTTTTATACCTGCTCTTTTTTTTGTGCAATCATCACTATCGAGAATCTGCAATCAATTTTCAAAGATGGCATCAAACAGCGATCGCTTAATTCGGAAATTAATTGCCATCAGTCTTTGATAAAGTTCATCCGTATTATCTATAAAAATTGTACCCTCTAAATTCAATTTTCTGATAATGGCTAGACTCCCTCTGACATTCAAACCTAATTTTATAGCCTCTTTTCTCGCAGCGAAATCATCCAACACAAGGTAATCAGCTTGTATCTCCGTTGCTAGTGCGATCGCCTCTGACTCTCCCCTACCAAGACGTAAATTCAGGCTATTAGCTAAAGACACCAGATTAATAGCTCTCATCTCTATTCTGTTGTGAGAAATTAAACGCCAAATGTCAAGACTTGCTTCGTCTTGTTTAGCATTAATTTCTTTCGCAACAAATTCTGGCAAATAAAATTTATCTGCACAATCAACAAATATTCCCAAATAATCCAATCGAGTGAGAAAAATTAAAGGAGATGAATTAAAAACTATCTTCACATAAATTACCAGTTTCTTTCAATTTCAATATCTTCTTCAGATAAATAAGAAAAATCAACTCCAATTATCTCTAGTAGCTTCAGAAAAAATTCAGGTTCTACTTCCATAGCTTCTGCCGCCTTTTTTAAACTAATCACCCTAGCTGCCAAAGCCCCGATAACAAACAAAAATCGCTCTTTTTGCTCAATGGTTAGAAATATCTGAATTTCTGAAGCAATTCCCTTAAACACTTCTGTATTCGTCATCTTCCTGCAAAGTATTCATGTTCATGGACAGATAGCTTATTTATTCTATAATATTAATTATTACTCGATTCACAAAAACTTTTTAAAATCCCTAAAATCTGTCCCACATCATTTATAAAATATTCATTTAAATCAATTTCAATTATCTGCCCAGTAAGACGCATAAATTTCCAGTTAGTACCAGTAGTTACACTACCGTAAACTGTGGGGATTTCATTTCCTTTTTGCTGGTTAAATAATTGCGCGGCTATCATTTCGGCGATGCATTGTCCTAAGCCAGATTGAATATTATCATTTTTGGCTTCTACTAAAGCAATAACTGGTGATTTAATAATTATCTGTTCTGGAGATTTACTAATCAGAAAATCGCAAAAACCATTTAAACCTTTTTCGGGACTGACGTTAAATTCTCTACCTGAAAACAAACTGATTTGATTTTGTAATTGCTCCTTGAGTTCTACAAGAATTGGTGTCAATATTAATTCAGAGCGGGCTTTTTCAGTGCCAATCGCTAATGCTAATGGTAGATATCTTTTGAGGATTTGTGCCAAAAAATCACTGTATTCTACTGGGGATATATCAGCAAAAATTCCCGCAGCTTCCATAATGGTGATTCCAAAGGTTGTCTCCACAGTTTCTATACTGAATTGACTGTATGACATTATCTTGATCCAAATTAGGGTGCTGTGGAATATCTGATAAGCTGATAATCTTGTAATTTGCATATTGTGATTTATTCAAATTATTGTAGTGCGGGCATCCTGCCCGCGTCGAGGCTGCAAATTAAATGCAGAACAGCTTACCAATTCTTGAAACCGTTTCATATGGCAATGTATTGCACTATAATATAATGCAATACAACTTGATATAACAAGGCGATGAGTAAAGAAAACATTACGTTTCGTATAGATAGCGATAAAAAAGCTGCACTTGATGCAATTGCCACTGGGATGAACCGCGATCGCAGTTATATTCTGAATGAGGCGGTAGCTGCTTATTTAGAAATGTATCACTGGCAATTAGACGAGATCCAAAAGGGGATTGCTGAGGCAGATGCTGCTGACTTTGCTAGTGATGAGGAAGTTAAGGCTACTTTTGCAAGGCTAACTAATGCAGGTTAAGTGGCTACGTCGTACGCTGTGTAATTTGGAACAAGCCTATAACTACATCCAACAAGATAATCCAGAAGTGGCTTGACTTCTCCCCAGCCATAAATGGCGGGGATTCTTAAAGAGTCCATAATCGGACTTTTAATGGTGCAGACAACGACACCCTAGACGCTCATAACAACTACCACGGGAGTGCTGCAATTGCGCTTACTTTTCTTTTTTTTCGTTTTCCGAGTCCATCACAATGCCAGTTAGGTACGCTCAACACCCTGCCATTATTTGCCCTTTAACTATTCCAAATCAAGTTGGATATGTCCGTTGCCGGGATTGCTCCGTACTAGGATGAATCAACGCGCAGATGGTTGTTCTTACTCACAATTTGTTGTTCAATTATACCACTGTGGCTGAAGCCATCCAATCGTTTCAATGCGACTGAAGTCGCTACCGACTTATCCCCATGTCTAAAGCCAGGGGCTTGCGTCTCGTTTTCTGGTTCAGAAGTAATATTAAAAATTCAAAGTGCTGCAAGTCAACTGGAAAATTATCCTTTTATGGGACGACCTGGACGTATAGAAGGTACAAGAGAGCTTATAATTTCTCATACGCCATACATTGTTATTTACCGAGTTAAAGAACAAGTAGAAATTCTTCGGATTCTCCACACCTCAAAGCGTTATCCAGAATTACGCTGATTTCCCAAAAACCCTAAAAATCTTCATCATCGACAAAAAACTCAGCATCCTCATCCAATCGCGAATCTTGGGGAGATTCACCTAACCCCCATAAAGGCTGTAATACTGCTATTCCAATTAACCCCACACCAGCACTAAACGCCAGCATTAAACCAAAGGGTATCTGAATCGATTGCAATGTAAAGAATTTTAACGCTACTGGTGTGGCATTTTGTACTGAGATAATCGCGATCGCCACTACCCAAACAGCTATAACTACAGATATTAATAAATTAGCAATAGTTTTCATAATTTTGACAACAGTTAGGAATTTTACTTTTAAACGCAGAGGTTCGCTAAGGTAAACGCAAAGTACGCAAAGTTTTTGTTCAAGTTTTCCCTCTGAAATTTATACCATCCTATAAAGTCCAGATGTTAGCCGTTTGCAGTATATAGCGTTTCTCGACAAGCATAAGGTACACCCGTAGGGGCACGGCACTGTTCCCTACACTTCGCGATATAATTTTTTACTCTTATTCTAGTTTAGCGATCGCACTCTGCATTTCTTGCGCGATTTTGCTGAGTTTCTCTGGCGAATTAGTTTCTAGATATACTCGTACCAGGGGTTCTGTACCAGAGGGACGCAATAACACCCAGCTACCTTCTGCTAAATACAGCTTAATCCCGTCTTTACGCCCGACTGCTTTGACTTGAATCCCGGCGACTTCTGTCGGTGGATTTTTGGTGAAAGCGTCGATAACGGCAATTTTGTGGGACTCGGTGAGGTGTAAATCGAGACGGTTATTATACAACGGCCCATCAGCTTCGGCGATCGCTTCTTGGACAAGTTGACTCAGGGGTTTACCTTCATAGGCGATCGCTTCTGCTACTAGCATATCGGCTAACACGCCGTCTTTTTCGGGAATGTGTCCAATCACGCTTAAACCGCCTGATTCTTCACCGCCAATTAGCACGGTGGTTTCGCGCATTTTTTCACCGATATATTTAAACCCTACTGCTGTTTCATAAATTGGTAGTCCATATTTAGCCGCGAAATTATCCAGCAGGTGGGTTGTAGCCACAGTGCGGACGATAGCGCCGGTTTTACCTTTGTTTTTGATTAAATGACGTGCTAGTAATAGCAGCACAGTGTTGGGGGTGAGGACGTTACCTAATTCATCCACAATCCCAAAGCGATCGCTATCACCATCAGTTGCCAAACCTATATCGGCTTGATCTCGCCTTACTGCTTCTACTAACTCTACCAGTTGTTCGCCTTTGGGTTCTGGCATTCCGCCGCCAAACAGTACATCCCGCCAAGCGTGGAAACTTTCTAACTCAACACCACAGTGTTGCAAAACTTCATCTAAATAGCCGCGAGAGGTAGAATAGAGGGCATCGTATTTTACCTTCAATTTGGCACTTTTGATCTTTTCTATATCAAGTAAGGTGTAGATAAATTGCAGATAATCGGGTTTCGGATCAAAAATAGAAATAGAACCCGATGGCTTGCTACTAGGCAGGGCATCTGATGCATTTTCTAGATTTGCCACAATAGTATCAGTAATCTCTGGAGTGGCAGGTCCTGCATAATCAGGGATATATTTAATTCCACAATAGGGTGCAGGATTATGGCTAGCAGTAAACATCAACGCCCCCGCTGAATTTAAGTGTCGGGCGTTGTAAGCAATTACTGGTGTGGGGCAATCCCGATCAGTAATTTTCACCCTCCAACCCAAATCTGCCAAGACTTGGGCTGCTGTCTGGGCAAACTGATCCGCTAAAAATCGCGTATCGTATGCTACAAGAACTGGGCGGTTTTTGCTATAGGCTGTTTCCAAATAACTAGCTATCGCCCTGGTTACTTTTCGCACATTGGCAAAAGTAAAATCATTGGCGATAATTCCTCGCCAGCCGTCAGTGCCAAATTTTATTTTGCTGGAATTCCTACTAGCGCTCATTTTTGCCACTGTCTCCCATCGAACTTGAATACTGTAGGCAACTTCCCGCCAAGGGTGCGTAGCCGCAACTATCCCCACTCTATTTTTTCCCACTGCTTCTATTGCAATGTCAACCCCCGATCGCCCTTTTGTCAGTTATCACCTTTGGTCTTTAGTTGCCCCAGCGATAGGACAAGAACGCTGGCATTGCCAGATGCGACGGGGGTTTGTTAAAGCGCGTCAAAATGAAGCCCAAGTCAAAGCACTGCTGGCAAAGGCTACAGCACCCCAACGGATTGGTATACTCGCCCAAAAAGGCGTTTATGAGTTTCATCATCATCGACATTTGTTGAACCAATCTGATGGGGTAGAAAAAGTTGCCCAAATTCTGAAATTGAGTTATGCCACTGAAGAAGTGCAGCAGCGCGTATTGCAAATTTTGCAAAAATATCACGATGCGCCATTGCTTGTGAATAAAAACATTATTCAATTAACCCCTGGTGATGAAGGTTTTCCTAAACCGATTTTAATTGATCAGGATGATTATTGTTTCCGCTTATATGCAGCTATGGACTGCGTTTTTATAGATTCGGATCGCACTTTACATATTTTAGATTTTAAAACGGGGAAATCCGCTTTTGACCGACGACAGGCATTAGTTTATTTACTAGCAGCCCATTATCTTTATCCTGGTAGTCACGCTGTGGCATCATTTTATAATTTAGAAATTGGGAAAAAATCCGATTTAATTACTATTAATCATCACGAATTAGAAGCTTTAGAATTTGAGTTAGCTAATATTGCCCAAAAGCACCAACAAGATTTACATAAATATCAGCAACAAACTAGTAATTTCAGCGAAATATTTCCACCTAATCCAGGTTCTCACTGTCGCTTTTGCCCCTTTCATTCTATCTGTGATTTTTCTGATGATAAACTGTCTCTACCACATCCATTGCCAACGTTAAAGGTTAATAGTTAATATTAATCTTCGTCGCTATCAGCAAAATTTACTTGCTCATAAAGTTCGCTCAATGTAATTTGAAAATCAATTATCTGCATTGATAAAGTTGCAGATTCACCTTCAAGTTCAGTAAATGACCATTGACTTTCTGCAGTTTTGACATACTGCATTACATGATAATGATATTCATCAATTAATATATATTCCTTAAATTCTGGAATAGCACGATAGTAAAGAAACTTATCTCCTTGGTCATAATTCTTAGTCGATTTAGATAAAACTTCGGCAATTAAACAAGGATTCATTACCGTTGTTGTATTCGTTCCTGTATAAATAGGTTCTCCCTGAATTATCATGACATCCGGATAAGTATGCTGACGATAACGGGGTATCCACAAACGGACATCACCGATATAAATATCGTATTTTTTCCCTCTGAGACCAAACTTTAAGTAAGCATAAAAATTGCCGGCAATTTTATTATGATTTGTTGTGCCCCCAGTCATCGGTACGATTTCTCCATCACGGTATTCACTTTTGTATTCTGCCTTTTCTTCAAGTTCTAAATATTCTTCAGGTGTGTAATAGTGTGTTTGTGTTTGTACTTGCATAAATATAAAATCTATTGTGCTGTTAATATTGGCTAATCAATCTATCTCGGAAAAGCTTCAAACTCATGGCATAGAATTTACCATGCAAGAACCAACTATTTACCTGGAATCTCCTGTGTCAATTTAGCTATCAATAACTTAACCGATTACCTCTAAACGGTCAGGTTGATGGGTGTTGTTAGACAGCTTATATTTGTAACTGAGTTCAAGTGCATTGCAAAAGCTATTGAGGCAACTCAGCAAAGCATTGTAGTAGGAATAGGCATCATCTCGTTCAGCTTGAAGGTAGGAATACAGGGTTAACTCTGGTTCTGGGACTAAATGATTTTTGGGGATATCTATACCTGCTTCGGTTAAGCGTGTTGCAGCGATTGCCACTAACAACGACCCAATCGTATTCGTCTTGCCATTGCGAAGGTCATCTAGTCCAGGCAAGATTAACTCTGCTCCTGGCAACTCATTGAGCCTCATGACTGCCCTCCTTTGGATTGCCTTCTGAACGTGCGATGAAGTTCTCAACTCTGCTTCTAATTACGTCAGGGTTAAGAGAAGGAAATCGAATCAATTCGGGTGCAATGGCTTCAAAACAATCTCGTAACTCTTTCAAGGAGAATAATTTCTGTTCGTACATGGCTTGGACATCATTAAGGTCACGATCGAATCCTCTAGAGAGTTTAGAGAGAGCTTGGGCAGTAAAATCATAGTGATAGAACGAGATTTGACCTCGTTTGCCAATGAACACACTCCGCTCTCGCCATCCTGGAAGAGCTGGCAAGAAATCCTGTGGAGAAGCCAATTCGATATTGATGTTCAAGTCTTGTTTAAGTTTAGCAATTGCCTGAAAAATGCCTGGAGGTTCAGGGTCTAGACGGATATCGACATCGACTGTGGAACTACGCCAACCAATCAGGAGAGCGCTAGCACCACCTGTAAAGTAAATGCAGCCTGAACCTTGAGCTTCTCGACCTAAGATTTGCATCAGACGTTCAATTTTCTGAGCGTCAACGTTTGGGCGCATGTTTTTTGCCGTGATCAGCTACCTCAACTTGCGATCGCACTTCAAGTTCAGAAATCTGGATTGCTACGTCGAGCAAATTCTTTTTTGCTATGGCAGGGTTGTTGAACCATCATGGATTTGACCTTGTTTCAACGATCTTGATTCCATTTTAATCTGGTGATCGCGTCCACTATCACACCCTTGAGTGCGATCACGTTTAATTAAGTTGCTTTACGGTACTGGTTCATAAGTAACTCCCCAATGCCCCATGACGCCACATGCTTTCCGACGCAAGGCGACAGGAACGCAGTGGCTCCCCCATGCCCCAATTTAAAACGGCGGTAATTCTTTAAGAATTGTAAAGCGAATATGGTTAATCGCTAGGTCGCCAAGGGCAACATCTTCTTTTGTCAGGCGGACACCTTGACTACTAACTGTTTCAAAAGTTACACCTTTGCCAATTTCAATGTGATACCAGCATAAACCCATAAAAAAGCGGGTAGGATAAGGTCCACCATACCCGACATCATCAGGATTGGATTCCATTGGTAACCAGCCAAATTCAGGGATGTAGAATTCCAGCCACACATGATTAAAGTCTGGTTGTAGGGGGACGCCTTGCTGTTCGGCGTTGGCTGGGCATTTATACCTACCAACTGTGCGACAGGGAATGCCATTTAAACGACACAGGGCTAGCAAAACGCCGACATACTCGCCACAGGAACCCACACCCCGTTCTAAAACGATATCTGGGGTGTCAATGTAAGGTTTAATACCATAGGATAACTCATCGTAAACGTAGTTACGGATGCTGTACATTTTCCGCAGCAGATTGGTTTCCGAACCTACTGCATCACGGGCGGCGCGTTGGACAATGGAACTATCCATTGCTAAATCGTCGTCATCTACGAGGTAGCGCTGTTGAAACTCTGGTGAGAGTTCGGGAACATCTTCAACATCTCTGGGTGTAATGCGATACTTAATACCCCGTACTTCCAAAAGTGCTTTCCAGCCAAATATATGACGTTCTCCGGGGGTGAGGGCATCAAATTTAAATACTGCGACTCGTTGACCATCGATGATTTCTTCTGTAAAGGGTACACCAATCGGTTCAACGTGTTTTAATTTTTGACGCTCAGTTTCTGAGGGCAGAGCAATACGCCATTCTACCTCTGGTAAGTATACCTCTTCTAGAGGCGCAATTTCCTCAGCATAGGACATTTCAATGAGATAGCCATTAGAGAGGGCGTAGTGCTGTTCTGGAACATGATGATAATACAGGGGGTGAATAAAAGTGCGATCGCGGTAGGTGATCTCATGATTAGGATCAGCATTGGGGTTATCCCGAATATATGGCTCCTCAGAGGCATAGGCAATGTAGAGATTTTCTTTACCTGTCTCGCCATCTTGATGTATGGCAATGCCTGTGGGAGAGTCAAAAGGTGTCAGCACGCTAAATTGAATTTCTCCAGTTGCCCGATCTAGGGAGTAAACTGTTTGTTCAGTGCGATCGCACACCCAAAGAGTTTCTTGATTGACTGCCAAATTTTCTACTCCTACCCCAGGCGCATAAAATCTGGTAATCTCTTTGCGGGTATCGCGATCAAAAATCAGAATGTAGCCGAGCCTTTGACAGCTAACATAGATTGTTGATTCCCAAACAGCAATGCCGTTAGCAGGATAAGGCAATGTGACAAAATGTTCTAGACCCAAAGACGAGAGATTACACAAATAAACACTGTTACCACGTGTTACCCAGAGGGTATCTTCCCACACAGCTAGTCCTGTAACTTCGCTAAATTCCTTAACTTGGTGGGGGTTGAGAATTTTGCTATTGTCTGATATAGGGTCAATCTCCAGGAGATGCCCTTTCGTCGTGTCAATCGCAATCAGTGTATCTTTGATGAAAGCAATGCCATACAGGGTAGCAGCACTGAGGGGTCGAATAGTCTTTTGCCCAAACATCTGGCTAACGGTCAAACTTGGTAGTGCAAAACTCATATTAAGCATATTCATTTAACCGTTTAGCATGTTTAGAATCAATTGTGGTATGTCCTGTGTTACCAAACTTGAGACTCCTTTGATCCATGATTTTCAGTATTTTGTGTTCAAAACAACAAGACTCTAGGCGATTTTACTTAAGAGATGGCGGAACAAAAGCTTGGCAAATGTCAGGAATAAGACTTACAATCAACCAACTTGGCAATAAATCTAATGTAACTTTAGTTGATGGTTTTCGAGTCATCACTAAATTATGATCGAATTTTGTAACCATTTCCTGTGATTTACACGATGTCTGCTAATTCTCTGCCTGTTCGCAAAGCGTCTCCGTCAGGAGAAGGTGCCGCCATTTGGCATAGTTTAGAATTTGAAGAAGCGCTAGACCTGCTTGATAGTAACGCAGACAGTGGCTTAACACCCGAAGAAGTTCAAGCGCGGTTGCAAAAATATGGACCGAATGAACTAGAAGAAAGTGGTGGCCGTAGCGCTTGGGAGATTTTGCTCGAATCAGTTCAAGAACATTATGTTATTGATGCTGATTGGCGTCGCCCTGATTTCTGGATTTTTAGACTTCTTGGCAATGCAAGGGGGTAACTTAAAGCCGGGTGAAGTCCCATTCAAGGACACGATCGCCATTATGGCCATTGTTATCCTCAACGGCATACTGGGCTATGTCCAAGAAAGCCGTGCTGAACAAGCTCTAGCCGCCTTGAAAAAACTCGCTTCTCCCTTAGTCAGGGTAATTCGTGATCATAAACTGCTGGATGTAGCAGCCAAAGAACTTGTACCAGGAGATGTAATCCTGCTGGAAGCGGGGGTGCAGATAGCCGCCGATGGCCGCTTGCTGGAACAGTCTAATTTACAAGTGCGGGAGTCAGCACTGACGGGTGAAGCCGTAGCTGTGAACAAACAGGCGATATTGCAACTACCTGAAGATACATCTTTAGGCGATCGCCTGAATTTAGTATTTCAAGGTACAGAAGTCGTCCAAGGGCGTGCCAAAGTTCTGGTAACTAACACCGGAATGCAGACAGAATTGGGCAAAATTGCCGCGATGCTGCAGGCTGTGGTAAGTGAACCTACGCCTTTACAACAACGGATGACTCAACTAGGTAATGTCCTAGTTACAGGTTCTTTGATTTTGGTGGCGATCGTCGTCGTTGGCGGTATCATCCAGGCAAGAGGTTTTAAGCAACTTACAAGACCTGTTGGAAGTTTCCTTGAGTATGGCGGTGGCTGTAGTCCCAGAAGGCTTACCCGCCGTCATCACCGTCACTCTCGCCCTGGGAACTCAGCGCATGGTGCGCCGAAACGCCTTGATTCGCAAACTACCTGCGGTGGAAACCTTGGGTTCTGTCACCACAATTTGTTCTGATAAAACTGGGACTTTGACTCAGAACAAAATGGTAGTGCAATCAGTTTACACAAATAATTCTACCTTTCGAGTAACAGGTGAAGGTTATACCCCTAGGGGTGATTTTGAGTTAAATGGACAAAAAATTGCTGTCGATGAATGTCCAGAAATCTCCGCTTTACTAGTCGCCTGCGCTGTTTGTAATGACTCGGTGCTGCAAAAAGAACAAGGAGAATGGGCAATTTTAGGCGACCCCACAGAGGGCGCTTTGCTCACATTAGCGGGAAAAGCTGGCATCGAAAAAGACCAATGGAATAGTAAATTACCCCGTGTTGCCGAATTTCCCTTTTCCTCAGAACGCAAGCGGATGAGTGTAATTTCTCAGGTAGAAGAAGTAACAAATGGTGTATCTCCGATAACAGAAGTTGATCCAGCGATCGCAGGTTTTGTGGAATCTGAAAGTTACTTAATGTTTACCAAGGGTTCCCCAGAGTTAACCTTGGCACGTTGCACTCAGATTCATTTAGGCATAAACTCAGAGCCACTCACCGCAGCACAACGCCAAACAATTCTGGAAGCAAACGATCGCATGGCGAGTAAAGGTCTGCGGGTGCTAGGTTTTGCCTACAAACCCCTGACAGAAATCCCGCCAGAAGGGTCAGAGGAAGCATCAGAAAATGACTTGGTGTGGCTGGGATTGGTGGGAATGCTAGACGCACCACGGCCAGAAGTCAGGGCTGCAGTGCAAGAATGTCGCGCCGCCGGGATTCGTCCAGTGATGATTACTGGAGACCATCAATTAACAGCACGAGCGATCGCAGTTGATTTGGGTATAGCTCAGGAAGATGCTCGTGTCCTCACAGGCCAAGAATTACAGCGCATGAGTGACCAAGAACTGGAAGAAAACGTTGACCTGGTAAGCATTTATGCCAGAGTGTCCCCAGAACACAAACTGCGAATTGTCCAAGCACTGCAACGTCGTGGCAGATTTGTGGCTATGACAGGCGATGGCGTTAACGATGCCCCCGCCCTCAAACAAGCTGATATCGGCATCGCGATGGGGATCACAGGCACTGATGTGAGCAAAGAAGCCAGTGACATGGTACTACTAGATGACAACTTCGCCACCATTGTCGCCGCCACCAAGGAAGGTAGAGTTGTATATACCAACATCCGCCGCTTTATTAAATACATCCTAGGGAGTAATATCGGCGAAGTTATCACCATCGCCTCAGCCCCCCTATTGGGATTGGGAGGTGTACCCCTCACGCCCTTACAAATTTTGTGGATGAACTTGGTAACAGACGGTTTACCAGCGTTAGCATTAGCAGTCGAACCACCAGAACCAGACGTAATGAAGCGTCCACCCTTCAGTCCCCGCGAAAATATTTTTGCTCAGGGGTTGGGTTCTTACATAATTCGGATTGGCATTATATTTGCCGTCATCACCATTATTCTCATGGAATGGGCTTATAACCATACCCACGCAGCTGGTTATCAAGGCGATCGCGATGCTTGGATGACAATGGTATTTACTACCCTATGTCTAGCGCAAATGGGTCATGCGATCGCTATTCGTTCCAATAACCAACTGACCATAGAAATGAATCCCTTTTCAAATCCCTATGTCCTGATATCTGTCGTCTTGACATCAATTTTACAGCTAATGCTAGTTTACGTCCCACCCCTGCGAGCTTTCTTTGGGACTCACTTCCTGAGTTTAAACGAGTTGGGTATTTGTCTTGGCTTCAGCGCTTTGATGTTTGTCTGGATTGAAGGGGAGAAGATATTCTTCCGCTTTATGGGTAAGAAGAGTGTCTAGATAGATAGGAAATGGGGGAGAAGTTTTAACTTCGGAACACGGAACTTCGACTTCCGAACACGGAACTTCGACTTCCGAACACGGAACTTCGACTTCCGAACTTGAAACGTCAGCTTCCGAACTTAAAACTTCACATTAGACTTTTTGCATAAATCAAAAAAAGAACCCCACCCCACCTTTGATTTACGTCAAAGTCTCCCCTAAGCGCCCCTCAAGGGATCGGGTGTTAGGGGACTTTTGCAAGAGATTTATTCTCCCCATCTCCCCCTCCTCCTCATGTACCTCAAAACCATACACCTGAGACAATTTCGGAATTATAAAGACCAAAAAGTTGATTTTACTGCTGCGAAAACCATTTTGGTAGGAAATAACGCTCAGGGAAAGTCCAATTTGTTGGAAGCTGTAGAGTTGCTGGCGACATTGCGATCGCATCGTATGGCACGCGATCGTGATTTAGTTCAAGAAGGGGAAGCTATCGCCCAAATTAATGCTACCCTGGAACGAGTTGTAGGCGTGAGTGACCTAACTTTAACTCTCCGCCGTAATGGACGCCGTAGTGTTGCTCTCAATGGCGAGACTGTGCGCCGTCAAATGGATTTTCTCGGTGTGTTAAATGCAGTCGAGTTTTCTAGTTTAGATTTAGATTTAGTGCGCGGTGGTCCAGAAGGTCGGCGTCACTGGCTAGATACACTCTTAATCCAATTAGAACCTGTTTATGCTCACATTTTGCAGCAATATCATCAGGTTTTGCGCCAGCGAAATGCTTTTTTGAAACAACATCAAGACTCAGCACTCAGCACTCAGCACTCACAACTAGCGCTCTGGGATGCTCAATTGGCTACCACAGGGACACGAGTAATTAGAAGACGCGATCGCGCTCTCCAGCGATTAGCACCAATTGCTACTGCTTGGCACTCTAGCATCAGTGGTAGTACAGAAAAGTTAGCAGTTAAATACGCACCTAGTGTACCTTTAGAGCAAAACCAAGCAGAACAAGTACAGCAAGCTTTTTTAGCCAAAATTCAACAACGGGCGATCGCCGAACAGCGCCAAGGAACTACCCTTGTCGGACCCCATCGCGATGAAGTAGAATTGACTATTAACCAAACACCCGCTCGTCAATACGGTTCCCAAGGTCAGCAACGCACCCTGGTACTAGCCCTGAAACTAGCCGAATTACAATTAATAGAAGAAGTAGTTGGAGAGCCACCACTGCTACTACTCGATGATGTCTTAGCTGAACTAGATCCATCCCGCCAAAATCAATTACTTGATGCTATTCAAGACCGCTTTCAAACTCTAATCACTACCACTCATCTTAGTGCTTTTGATTCCCAGTGGTTGAATTCATCCCAAATCCTATTTGTTAAAGCTGGAGAAATTTTATCTTAGTGTCTTAGTGGTAAAAAAATTGTTATTTTTAATGACTAAACCTCGTCCATTTTGAAACCTGGAGGCATCTTACCCGCTACTACCACCAGGGAGCAAGATGCTCCCACTACGCATGAAAAACTATGGTTCTCAAAATAGATGGGGTTTAATATAGCAATCCTCAATCATTTATGAGTAACAAGATACCCGCTTTCGTAAAAATTGTCCGGTATATAATAGCTTACAAATTCTCAGCAATCAGATAAGAATCACTATAGAAATCCTCAGTAGAACGGCGTGAATAATTCAAGGTTTGTAGTGGGGACTTTAGTCCTCTCTTAAGGGCTAGAGCCGCTGACTACAAGCCAATTCAATTAAATTTTATATTACTTAATGTAGTTTGGTTTTTTCTCGCCGACTTACTTATATAGGATTACTATTTGATTTTTGAACAGATACGGAGATTTTTTCAGGAATCAAACCGGATTCCTATACCAATAATTACGAATAACTATTAAGTATTAAATATTATTTTTTCACAAATAAGTTGTCACAGTAAAAACCACTTTATTCTAGTCAAATATACTGAAGTCAGCGACTGTCGTCTCGCAGTAACTTAGTCTTGGTTTGTGATTAATTAGAATTATAGCTAGTTGAAATATGCCCCAACCAAATCACATCATAAATAAAAATGAAATTGCCTCCCTAGGGGCATCATTGAGAGCAAATTGAGCAAAAGCTACTAAAACAATCTCAGCAAGAAGGAATATCCAGAATTTGGTTCCAAGGAGAAGAACCTTATTTTGATGTTTTTTTTGAATTAAAAAATGATGAAATATTATGGTTTCAATTTACATTACGTGGTGAATCACTTTCTTGGGATAAAAGAAAAGCTAAATTGCAAACAGGTACTACAAATGAATTAAATTATAATGATGTCAGTTTTTATGCAGCTAGTAAAACTATTGAAAATGACATGCAACCAAATTGGGAATTTATCAAT